>NZ_QGSW01000291.1:0-38845 GCF_003176715.1 Micromonospora sp. S4605 | reverse complement strand
GTGGTGGGCCCGCCGCCACCGGAGAAGTCGACGTCGCTGCACAGGTAGTACGACTGGTCGAGGTGGCTGGCCTGCCAGATGGTGTACACGATGTGCCGGCCGGTGCGACCCGGCGCGTTCGCCGGGATCTCGATGGAGACGCCGCTGGTCTCCGGCTTCCACTGCGACGCCGGGGTGTTGCCGATCTGGCCGACCAGTTCCAGGTCGTCCCAGCCGAGCGGCTCGGTGAGCGCGTCGAAGCCCTGCCGGGTCACGTACACCCGGATGTAGTCGGCGCCGTGGCTGGCCTGGTCGTACAGGCGGACCCGGAAGCTGTTCGACACCGGCGTGGTCTTCCAGGCGCCGACCGTGTCGAGCGCGTTGTACCGCCCGCCCTCGGTACGGCCGCCGCTGCACAGCTGGCCGTTCGGGATGGCCGCCTGGTGGTTGCCGGCGACGCCCTCGCGGAACAGGCCGTTCCAGTTCCACATGGCGTTCGGGTTGGCCTGCCAGGCCTGCCAGCACATCGGGTCCTCGGTGGCCATCCGGGGATTCTGGAAGTCGCTGCCCCAGCGCTGCCAGCAGCCGTAGTTGCGGGAGGCGGGGTCGACCACGGAGCCGTGTGCGGAGACCGGGTTGGCCAGTGCCGTGGTCAGCAGGAGGACGGCGGCCGCCGCGACGGCGAGCAGCCACAGGACGCGTGGTTTTCGGAGCTGAGTGGACAAGGGGAGCCCCCAGGGCAGAGGTCGGACGACGACGCCCGGACGGCCGGGAGTTGCCCCTCCCGGCGCTCGCGTGGCTCCCGTGGCTCTCGTGTGGGCCTGCCCGGCAGGCTGCCACACCGATCGTCAGCCGTCAATCGACTCCCGGCGCATCGGGGTGTGCGGGATACCGTCCTCGACGTACTCCGGCCCGCTGACCGTGAAGCCGTGCCGGGCGTAGAAGTCGACCAGGTGGGACTGCGCCTCCAGCACGCAGGGCCGGTCGCCGACCTCGGCGAGCGCCGCGGTCATCAGCCGGCCGGCGTGGCCGCCGCCGCGGGCCTCCGCCGCCACCACCACCCGGCCGATCCGGGCCACGCCGTCCGGGTCGGCCAGGATCCGCAGGTACGCCAGCGGCACCCCGTCGTGCTCCAGCCAGAGGTGTCGGGTGCCGGGCTCGACGTCCCGGCCGTCGAGTTCCGGGTACGGGCACCGCTGCTCGACCACGAACACGTCGATGCGCAGCCGCAGCAGGTCGTGGAAGGTGCGGGCGTCCAGGTCGGCGAACCGGGCGGCCCGGACCTCGATACTCAACGACGGCATCCCGCGATCCTAGTTCCGCCCCCACCCACCCGCGGGGGTGATCCTTGATCGTCTGATCCTGGGCAGGGCGATCTCCGGCGGGTCGCCCGGCTACCGGACAGACGATCGTGAGTGCCGGGGGCGCTGCGACAACCCGGGACGACCCGTCAGGCGGGGCGGGCGCCGACGGTGTCGCGGATCTCGGCGCCCTGGGCGCCCTCCTCGGCCCGGGCGCAGTGGGCGCAGCAGAAGAAGCGGCCGGAGACCTCCACGCCGTGGCCGATGATCTTGATCTGGCAGTGTTCGCAGATCGGGGCGAGCTTGTGCGCCGCGCACTCGAAGCAGTCGAAGGTGTGCACGTCGCCGCTGACCGTCCGCACCTCGAACGCCATCCAGTAGTCGTTACCGCAGACCTCGCAGGTTGCCACGACAGATCCCTCCGAACTCGACCGTTTCCTCCAGCGTGCGGCACCAGCCGGGTGGACGGGACGAAACGGGTGAACGAGGCCCGGCCGGCGGCGTGTCGCTCCCGGCGTGTCGGCGTGCTGGCAGCCGGCACCTCGCCAGCCGTCCCGCCACGGCTCGTGAGAAGTTGAGCGACGTCGATGATTTTATCGACAGGAGTCTTTACTGTTAACAAGGTTTAATTTACGTTGTTGGCACACCACCGCAGGCCCGAGCCGAGGGAGTTGCCAGCATGCGTCGAAGAATCACCGTCCCGCTCGTGGCGGCGGGCGCCGTCGCGTCCTCGCTCGCCGTCGCCGCCCCCGCGCAGGCGCACGGCTACGTCTCGTCACCACCCAGCCGGCAGGCGCTCTGCGCGCAGAACCGGGTCCCGGACTGCGGCCAGATCAAGTACGAGCCGCAGAGCGTCGAGGGCCCGAAAGGGCTGCGCAACTGCCACGCCAACATCGCGCACTTCGCCGTCCTCAACGACGACAGCCGGGGCTGGCCGGCCACCTCGGTCGGCAGTTCGGTGACCTTCACCTGGGTCAACACCGCCCGGCACGCCACCAGCAACTGGGAGTACTACATCGGTGGCACCCGGATCGCCGTCTTCAACGGTGGCGGGCAGCAGCCCGGCTCCACCGTGTCGCACACCGTCAACCTGGGCGGCTACTCGGGCCGGCAGAAGGTCCTCGCGATCTGGAACATCGCCGACACCGCCAACGCCTTCTACTCCTGCGTGGACCTGCAGATCGGTGGCGGTGGCGGCCCGACGCCCAGCCCTACGCCGACCCCGCCGCCGACCGCGTCGCCCACCCCGACGCCGACGTCGCCCACCAGCCCGCCCGGGGCGGGCGGCAGCTGGACGGCCGGTCGCGCCTACCAGGTCGGTGACCAGGTCACCTACAACGGCCAGAGCTACCGCTGCCGGCAGGCGCACACCGCCCTGCCCGGCTGGGAACCGCCGAACGTGCCGGCGCTGTGGACCCGGATCTGACCGTACGGGTGCGGCCCGTGCCCGCGTGCGCCGCACCCGCCACCGCCCGACGGGGCGACCGGGCCACCGGCCGGCGTCGCCCCGCGGGCATCGCCGCGCTGCTCGGCCTGCTGCTGGTCACCGGCTGCGCCGCCGACCCCGCACCGCCACCGGCGGGCGCCCCCGCGCCCGTCGGAACGGCGAGCGCCGCCGTCGGCGGCCTCGACGTGGTGTTCCTGACCATGATGGTGGCGCACACCGAGCGGACGCTGGAGATCGTCCGGCTGGTGCGGGACCGGCTGACCGACGGCGAGCTGCGCACCCTGGTCGCCGCGATCGAGACGACCGAGTCGGACGAGCTGGCAACCATGCGCGGCTGGCTGCGGGCCGCCGACCCGGCCGCGACCGCCGGCCGGCACGACCACGCCGGGCACGCCGACGCCGCCGACCTGGACAAGCTGCGCTCCGCCACCGGGGCGGACGTCGACCGGGTGCTGCGCGAGGTGCTCTCCGCGCACCAGCAGGCGGCCGCCGACCTCGCCCGGGCGCACCGGGCGACCGCGGTCGCCCCGGAGGTGGCCGACCTCGCCCGGCGCGTCGAGCAGTCGCGCACCGCCCAGGTCGAGCTGATGGCCCGGCGGCCGGCCGCCGACCGGTGAGCCGCGAGTCACCCGACCCCACGGCGGGAGGCGGCGGCGTGGTCGGGGCCGGTCGCGGCGAGCCGGCGTACGTCGCGGCGGCTCACCCGCACCGACCAGCCGACCCGCGCCGGCCGCCGGTCAGCGCGGCTCCAGCCGGATGGAGACCGAGTTGACGCAGTGCCGGGTGTCCTTCGCGGTGAAGCCCTCGCCCCGGAAGACGTGCCCGAGGTGGCTGTCGCAGCGGGCGCAGCGGATCTCGGTGCGGACCATGCCGAGGCTGCGGTCCTCGATCTCCTTGACCCGGCCCGGGATGGCGTCGTCGAAGCTCGGCCAGCCGCAGTGCGAGTCGAACTTGGTGTCGCTGGCGAAGAGTTCCAGCCCGCAGGCCCGGCAGTGGTAGACGCCTGGCGTCTTGGTGTTCACGTACTCGCCGGTCCACGGGGCCTCGGTGCCGGCCTCGCGCAGCACCCGGAACTCCTCGGGGCTGAGCCGGACCCGCCACTCGTCCTCGGTGCGGGGCAGTTCGGTGTCGTCGAGACTCACCCGCCAACGGTACGTCGGTCGTCGGACCGGTGGCATATGGTCGCGCAATGGGTGGCACGAAGGCAGCGGCCGAAGAATTCGACGTGGCCGGGCACACCGTCCGGCTGACCAGCCCCGACCGGGTCATCTTCCCGCAGCGCGGCTTCACCAAGGCGGACGTCTTCCACTACTACCTCGGCGTCGGCGACGGGATCATGCGCGCCCTGCGCGACCGCCCGACCACGCTGCAACGCTTCCCCGAGGGCATCGAGGGCGAGATGTTCTTCCAGAAGCGGGTGCCGGCCCGGGGCGTGCCGCCGTGGGTGGCGACCGCCGAGATCAGCTTCCCGAGCGGGCGGAAGGCGGCCGAGCTCTGCCCGGCCGACCTGGCCCACGTGGCCTGGGCCGCGCAGATGGGCACCGTCGTGTTCCATCCGTGGCCGGTCCGGGCGGCCGAGGTCGACCGCCCCGACGAGCTGCGCGTCGATCTCGATCCCCAGCCCGGCACCGACTTCGCCGACGCGGCCGCCGCCGCGGGTGAGCTGCGCGGCATCCTCGACGAGCTGGGCGTCACCGGCTGGCCGAAGACCTCCGGGGGCCGGGGCGTGCACGTCTACCTGCGAATCCAGCCGCGCTGGACGTTCGTCGAGGTGCGCCGGGCCACCATCGCGCTGGCCCGCGAGCTGGAACGCCGCCGGCCGGAGCTGGTCACCACCGCCTGGTGGAAGGAGGAGCGCGGCACCCGGGTCTTCGTCGACTTCAACCAGATGGCGAGGGACCGCACCATCGCCTGCGCCTACTCGCTGCGGGCCAACGCCCGGGCCACCGTCTCCACCCCGGTGGGCTGGGATGAGCTGCCCGACGTCGACCCGGACGACTTCGACCTGCGTACCGTGCCGTCCCGGTTGGCCGAGCGGGGCGATCCGCACGCCGGCATCGACGACGCGGCGTGGGACATCACCCCGCTGCTGGAGTGGGCCGAGCGGGACGCCGCCGCTGGCCAGGGCGACATGCCCTACCCGCCCGACCACCCCAAGATGCCCGGCGAGCCGAAGCGCGTCCAACCCTCCAAGGACCGCGACCGCCCCCGCGACTCGTGACCGCCTGACCGTCAGCGGATTGGAGCGGGGCTTCAGCGGGGGGCGGCGAAGCTCTCGACGGCGGCCTTGGCGGTGCGCAGGTCGGCACCGGTCAGCTTCCGGTACGCGGCGATCGCCTTGATCTTGTCGCCCCGGGCCAGGTGTTCCCGGACCTCCACCGGCACCGGGTTCGGATCCTGTACGCCCAGGTGGTCCATCACGAGCTGCAGGCGGCGCTCGATCTGCCCGAGCCGGTACGCCGTGTGCGACTGCTGCGGGGTGCGGGCCAGCAGCGCGATGAGCAGCGCGACGATGCCCAGCAGCAGGACGGTGAGGGGAGTCTCCATGCCGACCATCCAAGCAGCCCGGGATCAGCGCCCGGCGCACCCGCTCCGGCGCCTCGACGACCGCCGCGGCCCCGACCCGGGCGGGATCCGCCCAGGTCCGAAATGCGCCGTCGCGGCGTCTCCCGGGCGGGCGGGTGAGCCGGCCGAGCCGGGAAGCGTCGGGTAACGATCAAGTAACGGCCGCGAACCTTTCCCGACCCGTCGCCGCTTTAGCTGTTCGTCGGCCCGACGGGGGCCAGGGGAGGACGTCGGATGAAGCTGGTGTGGAGGCGGGCCCGAGCGGCGCGGGGTCTGCTGGCCGCCGCCGTGGTGGCGGCACTGGTCGCGGTCGCGTTGGTCACCGGGCTCTCCGACTACAGCCGTCGGGCGGTCGAGGCGGGGCAGCAGGCCCTGCTCGCCCGGGCACCGATGGAGGAGCGCAGCCTGCTGGTGACCGGCTCCGGTGGCAAGGACGTCGCCGAGTTCACCACCCGCGACCAGGCCATCCGGGACGGTTTCGCCGCCGCCCTCGGCGACGCCCCGTTCGCGGTCACCGGGGCCCGCTACGGCACCGGCCGGGAACTCACCGGCGACCTCGGCCCGGTGGTCCGGACCGACGACGACCCGATCTTCGCCAACCTCGCCACGCTGGACGACCTGCCCGCCCACGCGGACCTCACCGGCGGCGCCTGGCCCACGGCCGGGGCGGTGCCGGCGCAGGTGACGCTGCCCGAGAAGGTCGCCGGCGCGCTGGGCCTCACCCCGGGCGCTCGGGTGCCGCTGCGCGACCGGGCCACCGAGCGGTCCAGCGAGGTGGTGCTCGCCGGCACCTGGCGACCGCGCGACACGACCGACCCGTACTGGCAGCTGGCACCCGGGGTGGGCGCGGGCAGCAGCGCCGAATCCGGCAGCTCGTACGGGCCGTTCGTGCTGGACCGGGCCGACTTCGAGGCGACCTTCCCGGGCTCGGTCTCGGCGTCCTGGGTGGTCGAGCCGGATCTCGTGGCGGCCGGCATCGGCCGCCTGCCCGCGCTGCGCAAGGCGTTGACCGAGGCGGTGGCCGAGGTGCCCGAGGCGGCCGACCTCGGCTCCTCCGCCCGCACCGTCACGTCGATGGAGCGGCTGATCGACCGGATCGCCCGGGCCGACCTGGTGGGCCGCTCCGCGCTGGCCACCCCGCTGCTGCTGATCGTGGTCCTCGGCGGGTACGCGCTGGTGCTGGTCGCCGCGCTGCTGCACGAGGACCGGCGGGGCCAGACCGCGCTGCTGCGCGCCCGGGGCGCCGCGCGCCGGCAGCTGGCCGGCCTCGCCGCCCGCGAGGCGACCCTGGTTGTCCTCCCGGCCGCCCTGCTCGGGCCGCTGCTGGCCGGCGAGGCGCTGCGGCTGGTGGGCACCGGCGGGCCGGCCGGGCTGAGCACCGTCGGTGGCGGCGGCACGCTGGTCTGGGCGGCGGCGTCCGCGGCGGCCGCCGGGTGCCTGGTGGCCATGGTCGCCCCGACCCTGCGCGGCTCCGGCACGTACGTGGCCGACATGGCCGCCCTGTCCCGGCCCACCCGCTCCGCCACCGTGCAGCGGGCCAGCCTCGATCTGGCGCTGGTCGCGCTCGCCGTGCTGGCCTGGGTCCAGTTGCGCCAGTACTCCTCCCCGTTGACCGGCGCGGCCGGCCGGCTCGGGCTCGACCCGCTGCTGGTCGCCGCGCCAACGCTCGGCGTGCTCGCCGGCGCGGTGGTCGCGTTGCGGTTGCTCCCGCCGGCCACCCGGTTCGCCGAGCGGTTCATCGACCGCAAGCTGTGGACGGCGACCATGTTCGGCATGTGGCAGGCCGGCCGCCGCCCACACGCCGGGCCGGTGCTGCTGCTCGCCCTCGCCGTCGGCGGCAGCACCCTCGCCTGGTCGCTGGTCGCCACCGGCGAGCGGTCCCACCTCGACCAGGCCGACCACACGGTCGGCGCCGACCTGCGGGTGGTCGAGCGGACCGGCGGGGTGCCGGTCGAGGCCACCGGGCAGCGCGCCGGGGAGATCGCCGCGCTGGCCGGCGCCGACCGGACGCTGCCGGCGTGGCGGGACGAGGTGCGCCTCGGCCGCAACGACCTGCCGGTGACCGTGGTGGCACTCGACGCGGCCGCCGCGGCCGACGTGGTGCGGCTCGACGAACGGCTCGCCGAGGTCGCGCCGCCGGCGCTGTACGACCGGCTGGTCAGCCGGCGGGCCGCCCCGGCCGGGGTCGAGCTGCCCGCCGGCACCCGGAAGCTCACCGGGACCGTCAGCACCCCGGTCCAGAAGGCGGTGCGCCCGCACGAGATCGCCGTGTCGGTCCTGCTGAGCCAGGGTGACGGGCTGGCCTTCCGGCTGCCGGTGGCCACCGGCGGCAGCGACGGCCGGGCCGTCCCGTTCACCGTCGAGCTGCCGGAGACCGGCGGCACCCTTCGGCTGGCCGGCTTCGAGGCCGACGGCGGCGACGCGGCGGGCCGGTCGTACGGGCTGGTGGTCGACGACCTGAAGCTGGTCGGGGCCGACGGCACGGCGCGACCGGCGGAGCTGACCGGCACCTGGGCGGCCACCAGCGGCCTGCTGGGCGACCGCGGTCCCGCGTCGGTGACGCCGACCGGGCTGACCGCCGAGCACGCGGTCGAGTACCTCGCCGGCGGCCGGTTCGCCTTCCAGCCGCCGTCCCGGTTCGCCGTGGTGCCCGACGACGACAATCCCCCGGTGCCGGCGCTGATGACCCCGGCCGTACGGGAGGCGCTGAGCCTGCGGGAGGGGGACACCTACACCCTCGCGCTCTCCGGCGTGTCGGTGCCGATCGTCCTGGTCGGCGAGGTGGAGGCGCTGCCGTCCGCCGCCGGTGCCGGCGTGCTGCTCGACCTGCCCGCGGCGATGGACTGGCTGGTCCGGGAGCAGGGCGCGGTGCGGCCGGTGCCGGAATGGTGGGTGAGTACCACCGCGGGCGGGCACGACGAGGCGGCCCGGGCCGCCGCCGAACTGCCCGGCACCACCGTCCTGGACCGGCGCGAGGTGGCCGCGGAGGCCGCCGACGACCCGTACTGGCAGGGTGCCCGGACCGGGCTGCTCGCCGCCGCCCTCGGCTCCGTGCTGCTCGCGCTGGTCGGCCTGGTGGTGGACGTCTGGGCCACCGCGCGGCACCGGTTGACCGAGTTCGCCGTGCTGCACACCCTCGGCGCGAGCCCACGGCTGCTGGCCCGGGCGCTGCTGGCCGAGCAGACCTTCCTGGCCGGCATCGGCGTCGGCGTCGGCCTGCTGCTCGGCGCGGCGGTCGGCGCGACCATGGCCCCGCTGGTCATCCTCACGCCGGCCGGTGGCCGGCCGGTGCCCGAGGCGGCGTTCGCGCTGCACTGGGCGCCGATCGGGGCGACAGCGGTCGGCCTCCTGCTGGCGGCGTTGGCCTTCAGCGTGTTCATCGCGCTCGGCATCCGGCAGCGGGTGGCGGCGGCGCAGTTGCGGATCGGGGGAGAGCGGTGACCGGGCGGAACGGACTGACCAGCGAGTGTGGGGAGACGGCGCGATGAGCATCGGCGCGGCCATCCGCCGGGTCCGGGCGCACGGCGGGCAGTTCCTGCTGCTGGCGATGTTGACCCTGGTCGTCTCGCTGCTGATCAGCGGGGTGCCCCGGGTGGTGAACCGACTCGCCGAGCAGGGGCTGCGGGAACACCTGGCGGGCCAGCCGGCGGCGATGCGGGACCTGACCTACAGCACCGAGCCGCTCACCGCCGCTCCCGGCGCGACCAAGCTGGTCGAGGCCTACCAGCGTGAGTTGGACACGCTCCAGGCCGGCATGCCGCCGGCCGTGCGGGACGCGGTGGCGCAGCGCTGGTACCTCGCCGAGTCCGCGGAGCAACGGGTGACCGGTCCACACCTGGCGGCGAAGAACCTCCTCGTCCACCTCACGCTGCGGACGATGCCTGGTGTGCCGGAGGCGTCCCGGCTGACCGAGGGCCGCTGGCCGGAGGAGCGGTGGGGGGCCGGCCAGCCGGTGCAGGTGGCGTTGAACACCGACGTCGCCCGGCGGCTCAACCTGAGCGTCGGTAGCCGGCTGAACATGGCCACCGGAAGGCCGGGTGACACCACCCCGAGGTTGCCGCTGACAGTGGTGGGGCTGTTCGAGCCGATCGACCGGTCCGACGGGATCTGGGACAACCTGCCGTCCGCGCTGGAGGTGGTGGAGCCGCCCGGCGACGCCCAGCCGTTCATCGCCGTCGGCCTGGTCAGCGCCGACGCGCTGGACAGCCAGGCGCTGGCCGGAGTGCCGCTGCGGTTCAGCTGGCGCTACCGGATGGGCGCCGACGGCATCGACGCCCGGAAGCTGGACCAGTTGATCGACAGCATCGAGCAGATGAAGCGGGAGACTCCGCCGAGGCGGAACCTCGTGCAGGGGCTCGACATTCCGCTGCGGGAGTTCGCCGCCGCGCTGACCGCCGCCCGGACCCTGCTCGCGGTGATCGCGGCCGGCGTACTGGCCACCCTGGCCGGGCTGGTGGCGCTGGCTGCCGCGCTGAGCACCCGGCGACGGCGCGAGGAGTTCACCCTGCTGCGTGCGCGCGGCGGCTCCGCGACCGCCGGGGCCCGGCGCAGCCTGGCCGAGTCGCTGCTGGTCATTCCGGCCGCCGCGGCGGCGGGCTGGCTGCTCGGCACGCTCGTCCCGGGTCCGCCCGGCAACACCTGGCCGATCGCCGTCGCGGCGGCCGCGCTGCTCACCGTCGTGCTGCCGATGGCCACGCTGGTCGCCCCGGTCGGCGGCCCGGGTCGACGCGACCTGATCCGGGTACGCCCGTCCGCGCGCCGGCTCACCGTCGAGGTGTTCGTGCTGCTGCTGGCCGCGCTGGCCGCCGTCCTGCTGGTGCGCCGGGGGTTGACCCCCGGCGACGTCGACCCGTTGCTGGTGTCGGTCCCGGTGCTGCTCGCGGTCGCCGCGGCGGTGCTGGCGCTGCGCGCGTACCCGTGGCCGTTGCGGCTGGTCAGCCGGCTCGCCGCGCGGACCCGGGGCAGCGTCGCGTTCCTCGGCACCGCGCGGGCCGGCCGGTCGGTGGTGGCGGCCCCGCTGGTCGTGGTGGTGCTGGCCATCGCGACCGCGGCGTTCTGCGCGGTGGTCGCCACCGGCATCGAGGCCAGCCGCGACCGGACCGCCAGCCGGACCGTGCCCGGCGACGCGCTGATCCGCGGCGACCGGCTCGCCCCGGACACCGGCGACGCACTGGAGCGGCTGCCCGGCGTGCGGGTCGCCGCCCCGGTGCTCGACGAGCCGGCGCAGCGGCCGGCGACGGACGCGGTCGGCACCGAGGCCCGGATGGACGCGGCGACCGTGCTGTTGGTGGACGGTCCGGCGCTGGCCCGGCTCACCCGCTCGGCCGACGTCGACGTGACGGTGCCCGCGGCGCTGCTCGCCCCGGCCGGCCAGGACGGCCCGCTGCCCGCCGTGGTCTCCCCGGCGGTCGCCGCGGACCTGGCCGAGGCCGGGCTGGCCGACTCCGCCTTCGTCACCGTGCAGGGCCAGCGGTACGAGTTCCGGGTCGCCGACCGGACGGAGAGCTTCCCGCTGCTGCGGCCCACCAACGACCGGTTCGTCATCCTGCCGTTGCAGTCGCTGCCGCGCCGCGACTACGACCCGGTGCCGACCAGCTTCCTGGTCGCCGGCGAGAAGCTGGACGCCGAGGCGCTGCGCCGGGTCGGCGACGAGGGCCAGACCCGCTACCAGACCGGCGGCGCGGTCACCGGCCGCGAACGCCCGCGCGGCGTCGAGGTGCTCACCTGGGCGGACGTCCGTCGCCAGGTGGGCGAGGGCGGGGCCAACGGGGTGCTGGTCTTCGGGTTCGTGGCCGGCGCGGCCGGCGGCACGGTGCTCGGTCTGCTCGCCATCGCGTTCTGCGTGCTGGCCGGCGCCCGGGCCCGGGGGCAGGTGCTGTCCCGGCTGCGCACCCTCGGGCTGTCCCGCCGGCAGTGGCGGGGCCTGCTGCTGGTGGAGCTGGCGCCGCTGGTGGGCGTGTCGGTGCTCACCGGCGCGCTGGTCGGGGTGCTGCTGCCGGTGCTGCTCACGCCCCTGCTCGGTTTGTCGGCCTTCACCAGCGGCGCGCCGGTCACGGTGGCATTCGAGCCCGGCCTGGTCGCCGGGGTCGTCGTGCTCGGGGCCGTCGCGCTTGGTTTCGCGGTCGCTGTCGAGACCCTGAACAACCGCCGGCTGCGCCTCGGTGAGGTGCTCCGGCTCGGAGAGGAGAGTTGAGATGACCGCTACCGCCCAGACTCCGACGGTGCCGGACCTGGCCGCCCTCCAGGCGCGGGCCGCCGAGCGTGCGGCCGAGCGGGCCGGCGGCCAGCACCGGCTGCGCGGGCACATCGTCTGCGACGGCCTGGTGCGCATCTTCAAGACAGAGGGCGTCGAGGTGGTCGCCCTGCAGGGCCTGGACCTGGTGATCGACCGGGGTGAGCTGGTGGCGATCGTGGGCGCGTCCGGCTCCGGCAAGTCCACCCTGCTGAACATCCTCTCCGGGCTGGACACCCCGACCGCCGGCATCGCCCGGGTGGGCGACTACGACCTGCTCGACCTCTCCGCCCGCCGGCGGCTGAGCTACCGGCGGCAGATGGTCGGGTTCGTCTGGCAGCAGACCGGCCGTAACCTGCTGCCGTACCTGACCGCGCTGGAGAACGTCGAGCTGCCCATGCAGCTGGCGGGGCGCGGTGGCCGGCGGGCCCGCCGACAGCGGGCCCGTGAACTGCTCGACATGGTGGGCGTCGGGTACTGCGCCGACCGCCGGCCCGGCCAGCTCAGCGGTGGCGAGCAGCAGCGCTGCGCGGTGGCGGTGGCGGTGGCCAAC
The DNA here is from genome assembly GCF_003176715.1 of Micromonospora sp. S4605. Lineage (NCBI taxonomy): Bacteria > Bacillati > Actinomycetota > Actinomycetes > Micromonosporales > Micromonosporaceae > Micromonospora > Micromonospora sp. S4605. Next base: position 26,768 of record NZ_QGSW01000291.1, on the reverse strand, counting down.
GACCCCGAGGTGCTCTTCGCCGACGAGCCGACCGGCGAGCTGGACGAGGCGACCGGCGCCGAGGTGTTCGCCGCGCTGCGGACCATCAACGCCGAGCTGGGCGTGACCATCGTCGTGGTCACCCACGACCACGCCGTGGCCGAGCAGGTCCGCCGGACTGTCGCGATCCGCGACGGCCGCACCGCCTCGGAGGTACGCCGGACCGCGCGGATCGGCGCCGACGGCAACACCGAGCTGGTCGCCGAGGAGTACGCGGTGCTCGACCGGTCCGGCCGGATGCAGCTGCCGGCGCCCTTCGTCGAGGCGCTGTCGCTGCGCGACCGGGTCCGGCTCAACCTGGAGCCGGACCACGTGGAGGTACGCCCGGGCGACCGCGCCCGGAACGAGCGGGAGGCGGGGGCATGAGCGAGTGGATCATCGGATTCGGCGCGACGCCGCCGGGTGGCGGCGCGCGGCGGAGCGGAGTGGCGGCATGAGCGAGGACGTCGTGGTGCAGGGCCAGGCCGCCGGCGGGAGCGCGGTGACGACCGACGAGGTGGTCCGGGTGGAGGGGCTCAGCCGGACCTTCGGGCGCGGCGAGCACGCCGTGCACGCCGTCCGGGACGTCTCGTTCCGGGCCGGCCGCGGCGAGCTGGTCGCCGTCCGGGGCCGCTCCGGGGCGGGCAAGACCACGCTGCTGAACCTGGTCGGCGGGCTGGACCGGCCGAACGCCGGCCGGGTGGTGGTGGCCGGGCACGAGGTGACCAGCGCCGGCGAGCGGGAGCTGCTGGAGCTGCGCCGGGGCACCATCGGGTTCGTCTTCCAGACCTTCGGGCTGGTCCCGATCCTCTCCGCCGCCGAGAACGTCGGGGTGCCGCTGCGGCTGGCCCGGGTGCCGGCGGCGGAGCGGGAGGAGCGGGTGGCCGTGCTGCTGGAGCTGGTCGGCCTCGGCGGGCACGCGGCCCAGCGGCCGTACGAGCTCTCCGGCGGCCAGCAGCAGCGGGTGGCGGTGGCCCGGGCCCTGGCCAACGAGCCGGACCTGCTGATCGCCGACGAGCCCACCGGCCAGCTCGACTCGGAGACCGGCCGGTCCATCATGGACCTGCTGCGCGCGGTGGTGCACGCCCGGGGGATGACCGCCCTGGTCGCCACGCACGACGCCGCCCTGATCGACCTGGCCGACCGCGTCCTCACCCTGCGCGACGGCCACCTGGTCGACGACTGAGCCGCGGCGGGTTCGCACCGGCCCACGGTGCGAACCCGCCGTCCGGCCCGGCCCGGTCCGTCCGGTCTCAGTCCTGGCAGCGGCGCCGGTGGTAGGCCGCGGTGAGGGCGAGCAGCAGCGGCCCCCACAGCAGCAGCGGTGCGTAGCAGACCGCCACCAGTGCGAACCCACCCGGCGTGAAGCCCGTCACGTCGCGCAGCACCATGTTCACCGCGGCGTACCCCCAGATCAGGATGAGCGCGACGGCGCCCGCGGTGGCCGCGGTGACGGCGAACGCCGGCGGCACCCGCCGGCCGCCGACCAGCGGCAGCCAGCGCGGGAAGGTCTCGCCCCACGGCCGGACCAGCCCGATCGCGAGCAGCGCGAGCGCCTCGGAGAGCACGCTCAGCGACACGATGTAGACGGCCAGCCAGCCCCGGATCGGCCCGTCCACGCCCACCGTGCCCAGCGGTACGCCGGCCACCAGCGCGATGCGCCACAACCCGGACGGGAGGGTGAGCAGCGGGATCAGGTGGGCGGTCCGCACCGCCCACCGGGGGGCCGGCCGCCCGTCCCTGGGATGGCGGGACGGGGCGGGGGCGACGGCGGTTGCGCTGGTCATGACGGACTCCGTTCCTCGGCGACCGTTCCAGCCTCGCCGGCCGAGGAGGGCCGGACACCCCGCCGCCGGGGGAACCACCTCCCCGCCGCGGGGGAGCCGTCAGAGCGGCAGCTTCATGCCCTCGTGGCTGGCGACGAAGCCGAGGCCCAGGTAGAAGCGGTGCGCGTCGTGCCGGGTCTTGTCGGTGGTGAGCTGCACCAGCGCGCAGCCCCGCCGCTTCGCCTGGTCGATCGCCCAGATCATCATCGTCCGGCCGAGCCCCTGGCCGCGCCGGTCCGAGCGGACCCGCACCGACTCGATCAGCTGTCGCTCTGCGCCGTGCCGGCCGAGCCCGGGGATGTAGGTCAGCTGCATGCAGCCGAGCAACTCGCCGCCGGCGTCGGCCACGATCAGCTGGTTGCGCGGGTCGGCGGTGATGTCGGCGAACGCCTTCTCGTACGCCGCGTCCACCTCGGCGTGATCGCGCGCCTTGCCGAGCACGTCGTCGGCGAGCAGGGCGACGATGGCGGGCAGATCGGCCCGGACCGCCTCCCGGAAGATCACTTCGCTCATGCCCCGAGCCTGGCACAGCGACCTGTGCCGATGGGCGGGCACCGGTTGCCGCCACCGGGCAACATGATGCGACATGGACGCCCTGCTGCTGCCGTTCCGGTGGATCTACCGGGGGCTGGTCTGGTTCGCCAACTCGCCCCGGACGCTGATCACCTCGTACCTGCTGATGATCGTGGTGGCCGGCGTCATCTACGGCGAGGTGGAGAATCGCAGCCCCGCCGACGCCGTCTGGTGGGCGGTGGTGACCGCCTCCACCGTCGGCTACGGCGACATCTCACCCACCAGCTGGGCCGGCCGTACCCTGGCCGCGCTGCTCATCTCCACCATGGTGCTGCTGGTCATCCCGCTGATCACCGCGCACTTCGCCAGCCAGCTCATCGTCGACGACGACGCCTTCGAGCACGAGGAGCAGGAGCAGCTCAAGGCCGACGTACGCCGGATGCGGGCGTTGCTGGAGGAGATCGCCACCCGGCACGGCATCGAGCTGCCGGACCTGCCGGCGGAACGCCCGGTCAGCGGGCCGGGCAGCGCAGCCCCGCCCGGGGAACGGTCAGGTCGATCAGGTAGGCGTCCACGGCAGCGGTGATGCAGGCGGTCTGCGGATAGGCGGTGTGCCCCTCGCCCTCCCAGGTCAGCACCCGGCCCACCCCGAGCATCGCGGCGAGCGCCCCGGTCTGCTCGTACGGGGTCGCCGGGTCGCCGGTGGTGCCGACCACCACGATCGGCGGCGCCCCCTCGGCCCGACCCGTCGGGTAGGGGTCGCGGCCACCGGGCCACTCGGTGCAGGAGAGCATGCCGACGGCGAGCGCCGGGCCGAACAGCGGGTACTTCTCCCGCCACTGCGACTGCAACTGGCGGATCCGCTCCCGGCTCGGCTTCTCCTCCTCGTCGGCGCAGTTCACCGCCAGGTTGGCGTCGAAGAGGTTCGTGTAGTGGCCGTCCTCCTCGCGGCCGGCGTACGCGTCGGCGAGGCGGAACACCTGCTCCGGGTCGCCGCCCTCCAGCCGTTCGATCGCCCGGGCCAACTCCTGCCACCCGGACTCCGTGTAGAGCGAGGAGATCACCGCGTAGAAGACCCAGCCCGGGGTCGCCTCCCGCCCGTCGGTGCCCCGCACCGGGGAGACCCGTGCCTTGTCGATCGCCGAGGTGACCGCGGCCCGGGCGTCCGGGGCGATCGGGCAGCGCCCGGCGTTGGCGGCGCACCACCGGGTGAAGTTGTCGAACGCCCGCTCGAAGCCCTTGGCCTGGCTCTCCGAGCCGGCGATCAGGCCCAGCTTCGGGTCGACCGCGCCGTCCAGCACCAGGGCGCGTACCCGCTGCGGGTAGAGCTGGGCGTAGGTGGCGCCGAGCAGGGTGCCGTAGGAGTAGCCGAGATAGGTCAGCTTGTCGTCGCCGACGGCGGCGCGCACCGCGTCCATGTCCCGGGCGGCCTGCTCGGTGCCGTAGAGCGGCAGCTGGTCGCCGTAGCGCTCGCCGCAGCCGCGCCCGATCCGCTGGCTGAGCGTCACGAACCCGTCGAACGCCGACTGGCTCTCCGGATCGGGGTCGTAGCCGAAGCTGGCGTCCAGGTCGGCGTCGGAGATGCACTTCACCGGGCTGGACCGGGACACCCCGCGCGGGTCGAAGCCGACGATGTCGAAGCGGTCGGTCACCGACGCCGGCAGGCCGCCGAACGCCGGGCCGAAGGAGAGGTAGACGGCGGTGTCCACACCGGAGCCGCCCGGGCCCCCGGGGTTGACCAGCAGCGAACCGATCCGGTCGCGCTGCTTCGTGGAGCGGGCCCGCAGCAGCGCGATCTCGAAGGTCTCGCCGACGCCCGGCCCGGCGGTGGCCCCGGTGCCGGCGCCCCAGTTGCGCGGCACCGCGATCCGGGCGCACTCGTAGCGCATGCCCGGGGCGCCCCGCCCGACCAGGTCCTCGGCCACCTCCGGGCAGGCCCGCCAGGTCGGCGCGGTGCCCGGCGCGGCGGCCCCGTCGGTGTCCGTACGCGGCGCGAGCGCCGGGAGGGTGCAGCCGGCGGCGATCAACGCGGCGCCGACCAGCCCGGCCAGGGTGAGCCGGAACCGGCGGATCCGGTCGGAAGTGCGGGTCACGAGCGAGCCTCCGTGATCGGGTCGACGGCCAGGCTACGCGGAGCCAGCGGCGGACCCGACGGTCGCCGCCGGGTCACCGCGCAGCACCTGGTCGACGTCGAACCGGATCGGGCGGTCGAGCTGGTCGTAGCCGCAGGAGCGGGGGTCGCGGTCGGGCCGCCAGCGGACGAACTGGGCGGTGTGCCGGAACCGGTCACCCTCCATCGCGTCGTAGCCGACCTCGACCACCAGGTCGGGACGCAGCGGCTCCCACTCCAGGTTCTTCGTGCCGGTCCACCGGCTGACCCCGCCCGGGATCCGCTGGCCCCGCTCGTGGTCGCCGTGCACCCACGGGTGCTCGGCGCCGGCGTCCCGGTAGGGCGCCAACTCGTCCAGCAGCTCGGCCCGGCGGGCCATGGTGAACGACGCGCACACCCCGACGTGGTGCAGCACGCCGGCGTCGTCGTAGAGGCCGAGCAGCAGCGAGCCGACCACCGGGCCGGACTTGTGCCAGCGGAAGCCGGCCACCACCACGTCGGCCGTGCGGGCGTGCTTGACCTTGAACATCAGCCGCTTGCCCGGCTCGTACGGCAGGTCGGCCGGTTTGGCGATCAGCCCGTCGAGGCCGGCGCCCTCGAAGACGTCGAACCAGCGGTGCGCGGTGTCCGGGTCGGTGGTGATCTGGGTGACGTGCACCGGCGGGCGCACCCCGGCGAGCGCGGCCTCCAGCCGGGCCCGCCGTTGCGGGTAGGGCGCATCGAGCAACGTCTCGTCGCCGAGCGCGAGCAGGTCGAAGGCGACGAAGTCGGCCGGGGTGGTCTCGGCGAGCAGCTTCACCCGGGAGGCGGCCGGGTGGATGCGCTGGGCCAGCAGCTCGAAGTCGAGCCGGGGCTGGCCGCCCGGCCCGTCGCGGCGGATCACGATCAGCTCGCCGTCGACCACGCACCGCTCGGGCAGCTGCCGCCGGGCCTGCTCGACCACCTCGGGGAAGTAGCGGGTCATCGTCTTGCCGCCCCGGCTGGCCAGCTCGACCTCGTCGCCGTCGCGGAAGACGATGCACCGGAAGCCGTCCCACTTCGGTTCGTAGGTCATCCCGGCGGCGGCGGGGATCTTCGGGACGCTCTTGGCCAGCATCGGCTCGACCGGCGGATTGATCGGCAGCTCCACGGCGACCAGTCAACCAGACGGCACCGACAACGGTGAGGCAGATCACCGCCGGTACGCGGGCGGCGTGTCCGCCCCCGTCCCCCATCCGCCCCGCCGGCCGAATCAGATAACCGCAGCTCAGAGCTACTTTCGCGGGGTGTCCGAGTGGGTCTGCGGGTGTTGTGGTCGCTGGCGGGTCACCGTCGAGTTGATCCGGGGCCGGTACCGCTACCGGCTGGTGCACCGCTACCCGCGGCAGTTCGGTGGCGGCAAGAACGTGCTCGGCGAGGCCGGTTCGGTGGCCGAACTGGAGGAGCTGCTGCGCCGGCGTACCCCCCTCGAACTGGCCGACCTGCGCGAGGCCGCCTGAGACGCACGTTCCCGGCGGGCGAGCCCGGCGCGCCCGTAGGCTGGCGGTGATCCGTCGAGCCTGGGGGTGCACGTGTCGGCACTGACCTATCCGCACGTCGGCGCCACCCGGGACGGCCGGCTGCCGGCCGGCTGGCGGCACGTGCGGCACCGGGTCCGGCTGCCGGACGGCGCTTTCGCCGCCGCCGGCGCGGCAGTGCTCTCCTGGCGCGTGCACCGGTCCGCCGGGATCCGGATGGACACCGACGCCGCCCGCGCCGAGCCCGGGGTGCGGGTCGTCTCCCGGCTGGGCGTCGGCCCGCTCCGGATGGCCGCGCCCTGCCAGGTGGTCTGGGCCGTCGACGACGCGGACCGGGCCGGCTTCGGGTACGGCACGCTGCCCGGGCACCCGGCGCGGGGCGAGGAGGCGTTCGTGGTCGGCCGTGATGCCGTCGGCCGGGTCTGGTTCGAGGTGGTGGCGTTCAGCCGCCCCGGCGGGTTCCTCATGCGCGCGGCCGGTCCGGCCGGCCGGCTCTTCCAGCACGCGTACGCCTGGTGGCTGGGGCGCACTTTGCGCCGGCTCTGCGCCCGCCGCTGACACCGCCGCGACGGCTCGCGCCGGTGCGCGTGATCTTGCCCCCGGCCGTGGCCCGCCCGGTCCGCCGTGGCCGCCCGACCCGGGTCCGGGTCGGCAGCGGCCGCCCGCACCTGTCGCCCGGGACCAGCCGCCCGCACCGGTCGCCCGGGACCAGCCGTCCGCACCGGTCGCCGGAGCTGGCCGTCAGAACCGGGCGAAGGAGCGGATGGGGGCGCGGGGACCGAACTTCGGTGCCTGGACGCCTCCGGCCTCCAGCAGCACGCAGACCCGACCCCGGTGCCCGCGGAACGGCTCCAGCAGGGCCAGCATCCGGGCGTCGTCGCCACGCGGCTCCCCGGCCAGCGCCCAGGCCACCGTGTTCGGGATGTGGTAGTCGCCGACGCTGACCGCGTCCGGGTCGCCGTACGCCACCCGGACCACCTCGGCGGCGGTCCACGGGCCGATGCCGGCGATCGCGGTGAGCCGGCGGGTCGCCTCGGCGGCGTCCGCGCACCGCTGCAACCGGTCCGCGGCGGCGGCCGCGCGGCGCAGCGTCTCGGCCCGGCGCTGCTCCACCCCGAACGGGTGGAACACCCAGTAGGGGGTGGCCGCGACGGCGGCCGGCTCCGGCGGGAGCAGCAGCGGCAGCGGGCCGGGCGCCGGCTCGCCGAAGTGGCGCACCGTCGCCGCGTACGCCCGGTAGGCCTCCTTGCCGGTCACCTTCTGCTCGAAGACCGCCCGCAGCAGCCGGGGGAAGACCAGCCCGGTGGCCGGCATCCGCAGCCCCCGGTGCTGCGCGGCCAGCCGGGCCACCACCGGGTGGGCGGCGGCGAGCGCGGCGAAGCCGGTGAGGTCGTCGCGCAGCCCGGCCACCGCGTCCGCCCGGTCCACCAGCCAGTCGGCGCCGGGGCCGTACCCCTCGGCGACCAGCTCACCGGCGGCCGGACGCAGGGACAGGGTGGCCGGCCCGACCGGGGTGCGGGCGGCCCACCAGAAGGCGCCGTCCGCGATCCGGGCGCACGGGTCGTACGGGCTGAAGGTGAGCGCCCGCACCGACGCGGCCAGCCGGTAGCCGGCCGGCGGGCGCAGCGCCCGGCGCGCGGTGGGTTCGGTCACCGGGACATGCTGCCACGGCCGGTCCGGGTGACACACGGCACCGCCGACGCGCGTGGCGTCGGCGGTGCTCCCTCCGACAGTGGGCCGGCCGGAATGCCGACCGTGGGTTCGGGAGTGCCGGTGGGCAGCGCCTGCTGGCGTCGGCGCGCCACCGACCCGGGCCCGCTCCCGGTTCGCCCGGACCGGCGACCGGTGCCGCCGACCCGACCGACGACGGTGACCGGCCGCGCCCTCCCCGGCTGCGACCGGCCACCGGGCCCAGGAGTGGGTCAGTACGAGTAGCCGGAGTCGCCGCCCTGCGCGCCCTGGTCGTCCGAGGGCGGGGCCACCGGCTTCGGCGTGCCGGTGGGCAGGCAGGTCAGGTTCTTCTTGCCGTCCGGCGCCACCACGAACCAGGTGCCACCGACGCCCTGGCCCTTCCACTGGCCGGGCTTCTTGTCGCCGATGTAGCGGTAGAGCGGCCAGCCGTCCAGGGTGATCTGCCGGGTGCCGTCCTGCCGGGTCACGGTGCCGACCTTGTCGTCGGAGACGCCGTTGAGCTGCGGGTTGCCGTCGGTGAGCGCCGGCGGCCAGACCTCCGCGCACTTGTCGACACAGTTGGACGCCGCCGGGTCGTTGGTGTCCTTGTCGAAGCGGTACAGGATCCACCCGTCCTGGTCGGTGACCACGCTGCCCATCCGGGCGACCTTCTTGCCGATGAGCCGGTCGGTGAGTTCGACGTCGGCGGGCGGCGGCGCGTCGGCCACCGGGGCCTCCGCCGATGCCGACGCCTCCGGTTCAGCCGTCGCGGTGGGCTCGGCCGCGGCGACGGCGACCGGCTCGGCCGCGCTCTGGTTCGCCCCGTCGTAACCCGCGGGAGCGCAGGCCGTAAGTGCGACCATCGCGCTCGCGACGATGACGGTCCGCTTCATCTGTGCCACGTGCCCTCCTCATGCTTGGCAGTTCACCGGGTAATACGGCACGAGGGCTGTCAAGGTTGAAATCGGATCCGTGGCCAATTTCACAAGGAATGGTTGAACCGGGCGCGCTCCGGATGCGTGTGCGCCATCGACGATCGCCATTTCCGAAAAACCAACGACCGATCGGCGCCGGCCATTGTCGCTGGCCGGCGCCGATCGGCGTCCACGGTCAGACCGGTACGGTCACCAGCGGGCTGGCTACCCCGTTCGCGTCCACCGACTGCACCTGGAACTGCTTGATGTCGTCGACCGGCGTCGAGGTGGCCGCCGACAGGGTCAGCAGCTGCGGGTTGGTGTTGGTGCCGTACCCGCCGCCCGGCACCGACCAGGTCGAGATCACCTCGGTGGTGGCGTTCTTGCGCACCACCACCAGCCGGCAGATCCGCGGCCCGGGCAGCCGGGAGAGGCTGAAGTTGACCCGGGTGCCGAATTCCTTGGACACCACGAAGAACGTCGACTTCACGCCGGTGCTCGGGTCCACCACGTCGTGCCGGTCGCCCTCCTCCTCGTTGCCGCCGAAGCCCGGTTCGTTCGGGCCGGCGGAGCGCGTCCCGTCCGGCGGGGTGGGCGGGGCGCCGGTGGTCGGCCCGGCGATCACGTCCGGCGGGGCGTCGTCCCGCTCGACCACGCTGGCGAAGCCGATCCCGGTCAGGCCGCCGAGCACCACCACGGCGGCCGCGGTGGCCAGCAACTGCCGGAACCGGGTACGCCGCCGGTCGGCCCGGACCGCCACCAGGGTGCGGTCCAGCAGCGCCGGGTCGGTCTGCGTCTGCTCCAGCGCGGACATCGTCTCGCCGTCGATGCCGGAGAGCAGCCCGACCACCGGGACCATGGTCTCCAGCTCCGCGGCGCACGCCCAGCAGGTGGCGAGGTGCTCCTCGAACCGTTCGGTGTCCTGCTCGTCCAGCACGCCCAGCGCGTACGCCGCGACGTCCATGTGGTCCGCCCGGCTCATTCCGTCACCCCCCGTTCCTGCAGAGCCGTGCGCAGCGCGCGCAGCGCGTAGTAGACCCGCGACTTGGCGGTGCCCAGCGGAAGCCCCAGCTCCTCCGCCGCCTCGGGCACCGTCCGGCCCCGGAAGTACGTGGCCACCAGGATCTCCCGGTGCGACTGGCTCAGCGTACGCAGCGCGTCCGCCACGGTCATCGTGCGCAGCACCCGGTCGGTGCTGTCCGCCTCGGCGAACGCGGTCAGGTCCCGGTCGTACGTCTCGGCGGGCCGGGCCTGCTCGCTGCGGTGCTCGTCGATGGCGATCCGGCGGGCCACGGTGACCAGCCAGGGCCGCAGCGACCCCTGCCCCTGCGCCCCCAGCCGGTGCGCGTTGCGCCAGGCCCGCAGCAGGGTCTCCTGCACGATGTCCTCCGCGCGCTGCCGGTCCCCACCGGTCAGCCGCATGACGAACATCAGCAGCGGGCCGGCGTGCTCGGCGTAGAGCAGCCGGATCAACTGGTCGGAGTGAGCGGCCTCGGACGACGCCGCCTGGTGGCGTCCCGGCGCCGGTCGCGGCGTCACCGGGTCATTCTGGCGAGGCGACGGGCGGGCGTCGACCCCACGTGCGGACCGGGTCGAGCGCGACTGGGACCGCGCCGACATCCAGTCCGCCCGCACCGAGTCGCCGTGCCAGCCGACCGCCACCGCATGCATGCAGACCTCCGGGTGTCCGATGACATCGGCCCTCCCCCCACGGGCATGGCCGCCCGGTGGTACGCAGCGCCGGGCCGAACGGATCAACGGCGGACGGAAAAAATCCCGGGCGGTGGCGGCGTCGAGGCGGTGGCGCCGGCGTCCCGCACCACCGGGGCGCCGCCGACGAAGCGGTCCAGTTCCGCCCCGGCCAGCACCCGGCCGGGAAACCAGTCCCCGGCGGCCCGCCGGGTCAGCTCCGGCACCGGCGGCTCCACCCGGCCGGCCACCAGCACCAGGTTGCCGTAGCGCCGCCCGCGCAGCACGGCCGCGTCCCCGACCAGGCAGGCCCGGGGCAGCACCGAACGGACCGTGGCCAGCTGGCCGCGGGCGTACCGCAGCGGCGGGCCGTCGGCGACGTTGGCCAGGTACCAGCCCGCCGGCCGCAGCACCCGGGCCACCTCGGCGGCGTACTCGACGGAGGTCAGGTGGGCCGGGGTCCGGGCACCGGCGAAGACGTCGGCGACCACCAGGTCACAGCTGGCCTCGCGGGTCCCGGCCAGCACCGCCCGGGCGTCGGCGACCCGGACCCGCAGCCGCGGGTCGGCGCGCCACGGCAGCACCCGCCGGACCAGGTCCACCAGCGCGCCGTCCACCTCGACCACCCGCTGGGTCGAGCCCGGGCGGGTGGCGCTGACGTACCGGGGCAGGGTCAGCGCGCCGCCACCCAGGTGCAGCACCCGCAGCGGGGCGCCGGCCGGCGCGACCAGGTCGATCGCCGCGGCCAGCCGGCGGACGTACTCGAACTCCAGGTGGGTGGGGTCGGCCAGGTCGACGTGCGACTGCGGCGCGCCGTCCAGCAGCAGGGTCCACGAGCCGGCCCGGTCCGGGTCCGGCGTCAGTTCGGCGAGCCCGGTGTCGACCTGTTCCACCACCCGGTCCCCGGCCCGCCTGCGCCCCATGCCGCCCAGTATCCCGGCGACCCGCCGCCGGCCGTCCCGTACCCCACCCGCGCGGCCTCGCCCGCTTGATCGACTCCGTTCGCGGGAACCCGGGGTGTCCCGGCCGGTCGGATACGCCGACGTCCCGCATCCCGCGTCGGTCCTCCGCCGCGCGCGCCGCCCGTCGGCGCGGGATCAGGGGCGGCGGGCGGCGGGGCGGGCGGCGGCGGTCAGCGCCCGGTGCAGCAGCCGGGAGTCACCGAGCAGCGCCCGCAGCCGGCGCTCCAGGCCGGCGATCGGGATCAGGTTCTGCGGGGCCCGCGGGTCCTTGTACGGCGTGGAGGCGAACCGGGGCAGGGTGACCAGGGACAGGTCGGCCAGCTCGACCGCCTCTTCGATGGTCAGGTCGGCCGAGCACTCCATCCGGACGATGCCCGCCCAGGGCGCCCCGGCGGCCACCGGCAACCGCAGGTACCAGGACCAGCCGCCCCAGGCGGTGCCGAGCCGGAACACGGGGGAGCGCTGGCCGGCGGCCAGGCCGGTGACCACCGCGGTGAGCCGGGCGTCCAGGTACTGACTGTGCTGGGTCTTGATGTAGCCGAGGGTGCGGGGCAGCTGCCGCCGGTTGCGCAGTGGACCGTCCACCACCAGCAGGTCGCCGTCGACCCGGGCGGCGCCGGAGACCTCCACCTCCAGCGCGGTCAGCGGACCCTGCACGGCCGCCGGCAGCTTGGCCAGCTCACCGGTGCCGCTGACCCGGTGCACCGGATAGCGGACCCGCCCGGCCACCACGTCCTCGGCCGAGGGGCTCGCGGTGAACAGGCCCCGGCCCACCCGGGTGCCGGCCAGCTGCGCTGCGCCCCGTTGCAGGTCGCAGCGGACCACCCCGGCGGCGTAGGAGGCGGCCAGGCCGGGAAAGGAGCTGCCGTCGGCCTCCGCCGTCCAGACGCTGGCGTCGATCCGGCGTACCCCGTCGACGAGCAGCACCACGTCCGGCGCGCGCAGACCCGGGCGCACGTCGATGGCCCGCCAGTCCACCGCCGGCAGCTCGGCGTCCGGGTCGACCTGGGCGCTGCTCGGCGCGGCCGGCCCGGACGCCGACGCCTCGAACGACGCCCCGTACGCGGGATCCCACGCGTCGACGAAGAACCGGGCGGTCACCGGCCGGTCCGTTCCACCCGCGCCGACCGGGCGTCCTTGCGTACCTCGAACCGGACCGGGATGCGCTCGGCCAGCGCCGGCACGTGGGTGACCACGCCGACCATCCGGTCACCCCGGGCGGCCAGGCTCTCCAGGGTGGCGGCCACCGTGTCCAGGGTGGCCGCGTCGAGCGTGCCGAAGCCCTCGTCCAGCACGATCGACTCCAGGCTCGCCGCGGTGGTGGACATCCCGGCCAGCTGCTCGGAGAGCGCCAGCGCGAGCGCCAGCGACGCCTGGAACGTCTCGCCGCCGGAGAGGGTGCGCACGCCCCGGCGCAGCCCGGCGTCGTGGTGGTCGACGACGAAGAACTCGCCCTTGTCGTGCACCAGGTCGTACTGGCCGCCGGAGAGGTCGCGCAGGATCCCGGAGGCGCCGTCGACCAGCAGGTCCAGCGCCTCGGCCAGCAGCCACCGCTCGAAGTTGTTGGCCCGCAGGTGCCCGGCGAGCGCCCGGGCCACCTGCGCCTCACGCTCGTGCCCGGCGCGTTGCTCGCGCAGCCCCGCCGCCTGCTCCCGCCGCTGCACCAGTTGCCGCCGGTCGGCCTCGGCCCGCTCGACGGCCACCGCGGCGGCGCGGACCGGGTCGTCGGCGGCCGGCAGCCCGGCGGCGGCGAAGAGGCCGGCGATCCGCTCGGTCGCCGCGTCGGCGACCCCCTCGGCCTCGGCCACCGCCGTGACCCGCCCGGCCCGCTCCGCCCGGCGCTGCTCCGCCTCGGCCCCGGCCCAGTCGGTGAGCGTGGTCCAGGCCGCCGCGACGTCCTCCCGGTCGGTCACCGGCGGGCCGAACCGGGCCAGCCCGTCCCGGGCCGCGTCGAACGCCCGCCACGCCGCGCGTAGCCGCTGCTCGGCGGCGTCCACCGCGCCCCGGGCCTTGCGGGCCGACTCCCGGCCGGCGCGGACCGCCCCGCCCGCCTCCTCCAGCGACCGCCGCAGCCGGGCGTGCTCGGCGAGCCGGTCCCGCAGCGCCTCGGCCGTCGCGGCCCCGGTGAGCTGGGCGTCCAGCTCGGCCAACCGGCCGTCCAGCTGGTCCTGCCGGGCGCGGGCCTGCACCAGCACCCGCTCCAGGTCGCGGGCCGCCGTGTCGCGCTCCTGCACCAGCCGCCGGGCCGCCTCGCTGGCCGCCCGGGCGGCCTTGCCGGCCGCCACCGCGCGGGCCACCGCCGAACCGGCGGGCACCGCCGGCACCGTGGCCACCACCTGCTCGCAGACCGGGCAGGCGTCACCGTCGGTCAGGTGCGCCCGCAGCGCCACCGCCTGGTCGGTGGCCTTCGCCTCCTCGTGCGCCTGGAACGCCGCCGCCAACTCCTCCTCGGCCCGCTCGGCCGCCGCCCGCGCCTCGGCCAGCGCCCGCACGGCCGCGTCGTGCTCGGCCCCGGCCACCGCCAGCGCCGCCCGGACCGCTTCCGCCTCGCCGGCCAGCTTCTCCCGGTCGGCGTACGCCTTGAGCTGCAGCCGCAGCGCGCTCTCGTCGCCGGCGGCGGCCAGCTCGCCCCGGAGCTTCTCCTCCCGCTCCTCGGCCAGTGCCACCGCGCTGGCCGCCGCGTCGGCGTCGGCACGCGCGGCGGTCACCGCCCGGGCCACCTCGGCCACGCCGGCCGGCGCCCGCACCGCGCCGAGCACGGCCAGGTCGGCGTCGAGGGCGGCCAGCGCCGCCTGCGCCTGCCGGGCCGTGGCCCGGGCCGCGTCCAGCTCCGGTACGGCCGCGGCCACCGCCCCGGCCAGCTCGCGTAGCCGGTCGACCTGCGCGGTCACCGCCTCCAGCGCGGCGTCGTCGACGTCGGTCAGCCCGCCGAGCAGCTGGTCGACCGTCTCCAACCGCGCCTCGGCCTGCGCGGCCCGCGCGGTCGCCTTCTTCTGCACCTCCTCGTAGACCCCGAGGCCGAGCAGGTTGACCAGGATCTGCTGCCGGGTGGCCGGCTTGGCGTGCAGGAAGTCGGCGAACTGGCCCTGCGGCAGCACCACGCAGCTGGTGAACTGCTCGTACGGCAGCCCGACCGCCTCCAGCACCGCCTCGTCCATCTCGGCCGGCGTGCCGGCCACCACCTCGCCGAGATCCTCCGGGCTGAGCCCGGTGTCCAGCTTGGTGACGTCGAACCCGGCCGGCATCAGCTGCAGGCCGGCGTTGGCCGTCTTGACGTTGCCCCGGCCGTCCCGGCGCACCACCCGGGTGGCCACGTAGCGGGCCCCGCCGGACTCGAAGACCAGCCGGACCCGGGCCTCGGTGGCCGACGGCGCCAGGGCGTTGGCCAGGCCACGGGCGCCGCCCCAGCGGGGCACCGTGCCGTAGAGGGCGAAGCAGATCGCGTCCAGCACCGTCGACTTGCCCGAACCGGTCGGGCCGACCAGGGCGAAGAAGTCGGCGTCGGTGAAGTCGACGGTGGTCTCGTCGCGGAAGACGGTGAAGCCGGCCATGTCCAGCCGCATCGGGCGCATCAGTGCTCGACCTCCTCGAGGAGCTCGTCGAAGAGCTCCCGGACTCCGTCGTCGGCGTGCCCCCGGCTGCTGAGGTAGTCGGCGAAGAGTTCGCTCGGGGAACGGCCGGCCCGCTGGGCGACCCGGGTGCCGCTGCCCGGCGCCGGCACCAGCTCCGGGTCGATCCGGATCTCCAGCGCCCGGGGCAGCAGCTCCTGCACCTCCTCGCGGAGCCCGGCGCGCGGCTGCTCCCGGACGTACACCCGCAGCCAGCCTTCCGGGGCGTCGATCTCGGCGAGCTGGGCCAGCGTGCCGCGGACCGTCCGCAGCGGGGTCGCCGCGGCGACCGGCACCTCGCGGATCTGCGCCGCCGTCGTCGCGGTCACCTCGACCAGCGTCACCGACGGGACGTTCTCCTGCTCGCCGAAGTCCACCGCCAGCGGGCTGCCGCTGTAGCGGATCGGGCACGGCCCCTGCACCCGCTGCGAGCGGTGCAGGTGGCCGAGCGCCACGTAGTGCGCGGTGCCCGGGAAGACCGTCGCCGGCACCGCGTAGCCGAGCACGGTGTGCGCGTCCCGCTCGCCGCCGCCGGTGGCCGCGCCGACCACCGTCAGGTGCGCGGTGACCAGGTGCACCCGGTCGGGCTCGGTGAAGCTCTCGGTGAGCCGGCCCAGCACCCGGCCCAGGTGGTCGGCGTACGTCTGGGTGGTTTCGGCGGCGGTCAGCTCGTACATCTCCACCGCGCGGATCGCGTAGCGCTGGGACAGGAACGGCAGCGCGGCCAGCCGCCACCGCTCGCCGCCCGCGGTGGTGCCGTCGACGACGTGCTCGTCGGGGTTGTCGCGGACCCCGCCGCGCAGGGTGATGCCGGCGGCCTCGGCCCAGGGGCGCAGCGCGTCCAGGGCCTGCCCGTTGTCGTGGTTGCCGCCGATGGCGACCACGTCGGCGCCGGTACGTCGCAGCGCGGTCAGCGCCCGGGTGACCAGCCGGGTGGCCTCGGGCGTCGGCGCCGCGGTGTCGTAGAGGTCACCGGCGACGATGACCAGGTCGGGCCGCTCGGCCCGGGCGATGTCGATCACCCCGGCCAGCACCTGCTTGTGCTCCTCGGCCCGCGACTGCCCCTTGAGGACCTTGCCGACGTGCCAGTCCGAGGTGTGCAGGATCTTCACGCGTTCGCCCCCCTAGTGTCCTGAGTCGTTGGAGAGTTGATTAATTCTGGTGCAGTAGTTGGCGAGGTTGTCCAGGATCTCGTCGGCGGTCTTGACCCATACGAAGGGCTTGGGGTCTTCGTTCCATGCGGCGATCCAGGCGTTGACGTCAGTTTCGAGGTCCTTGACGCTGCGGTGGCTGCTGCGGCGTAGTTTGCGGCGGGTCAGTTCGGCGAACCAGCGCTCGACCAGGTTGAGCCAGCTGCCCGAGGTCGGGGTGAAATGCAGGTGGAAGCGGGGATGCGCGGCCAGCCAGGTCCTGATCGCCGGGGTCTTGTGGGTGGCGTAGTTGTCGCAGATCAGATGGAGATCCAACTCGGGCGGAGTGTTCGCGTCGATGGTCTTGAGGAACCGCAGGAACTCCTGATGCCGGTGGCGGCGCTGGTGCTGGCCGATCACCTTGCCGGTGGCCACGTCCAGCGCCGCGAACAGGCTGGTGGTGCCGTACCGGATGTAGTCGTGGGTCTGCCGCCCAGGCACACCCGGCATCATCGGCAGCGTCGGCGCGCTGCGGTCCAACGCCTGCATCTGGGATTTCTCGTCGACCGCGAGGACCATGGCCTTGTCGGGCGGGTCGAGATACAACCCGACCACGTCGCGGACCTTCTCGATGAACTGCGGGTCCTTGGACAGTTTCCACGTGTCCACCAGATGCGGCTTGAGGCCGAACGCCCGCCAGATCCGAGAGACCGCGGTCTGGTTCAACCCGACGGCCTTGGCCATCGACCGTGTCGACCAGTGCGTGTCGTTGTTGGTCGGCGCCTCTTCGAGTGTCTTCACGATCACCGCCTCGACCTGCTCATCGGTGATCTTCCGAGTCGCGCCCGGGCGCGACTCGTCCGACAGGCCCTCCAGCCGGTCACGAACAAACCTGGCCCGCCACTTGTTCACCGTCTGCGGCCACACCCCCAACGCCGCGGCGACGTCCTTGTTCGTCGTACCCTCCGCACACGCCAACACAATCCGCGCCCGCAACGCCAACGCCTGCGCCGTTTTCGCCCTACGCGACCACGACAGCAACGTCTCACGTTCCACATCGGACAACACAAGCTCGGCTTTCGGGCGACCCGTTCGCGGCATACCCACAGCCTAACCAACTTTGGTAACGGATCAACGACTCGGGACACTAGAACGGGATATCGTCGTCGGCGCCGCCGCCCGAGCCGACCACCGCGAACGGGTCGGCGGACTGGGTGATCGAGCGCAACGTCTCGGACGGGGCCCGGCCCGCCTCGGAGACCCGGGTCGCCCAGGCGGGGAAGGGGAACTCCAGGCAGAGCGGCACCGGGATGTCGGGCTGGTTGACGAACATGGTGCCGGGCTTGGCCAGCAGCGCGCGTTGCCGCTGGGCGGGGGGCAGGAAGCCGTACTCGGGGCGGGACGCCTCGGCCGGGTCGAGCCGGCCGACCACCCGGATCGCCGAGTTGGTGACGATCCGCCGCTCCACCTCGCTCGCCGTCTGCTGGGCGCCGATCAGGATCACCCCGAGCGACCGGCCCCGCTCGGCGATGTCGAGCAGCACCTCCTTGATCGGCGAGGAGCCCTCGCGGGGGGCGTACTTGTTGAGCTCGTCGAGCACCACGAAGAGCAGCGGCTTGGCGGTGCCGGCCTTCTCCTTGCGCTCGAACTCGCTCTTGAGCGTCACGCCGACCACGAACCGCTGCGCGCGGTCCGGCAGGTTGTGCAGGTCGACCACGGTGACCTGGGCGCTCTCGGCGGTGTTGATCGAGTGCGGCCGGCGGGTGGCCAGGTCGCCCCGGATCAGCCGGGAGAGGTCCTTCTTGCTGCCGATCAGCCGCCGGGCGAACGCGTTGACAGTGCCGAGCCCGACCGCGCTGCCGGCCCACTCCGAGCGGGTCTCGTCGTCGTTGAGCTGCTCGACGACGTGGTCGACCAGGTCGGCGTACGAGCCGAGCCGGACGCCGTCGAGGCTCACCCCGCCGTCGGCGGGCTGGGCGTGCCGGGCCAGGTGGGCGGCGACCGAGTGCACCACCATCGTGTACTGCTGGCGTTCGTCGTCGGCGTCGGCGAAGACGTAGGGCAGCAGCCGGTCGGCGCAGAACTCGCTCAGCGTCCAGTAGAAGCTGTCGACCCCGGTGAGCCGGCTGCTCACGTCGGGGGTGCCGGACGAGTCGCCGACCCGCGGCGGGGCGTAGACCCGGACGTCGGGGAAGGCGCCGGCGGTGAGCCCGAGCCGGGCGTAGCCGGCGCGGGTGCCGTCGTCGAGGCGGGTGTTGGGGTGGTCGAGGAAGAGCAGATCCTCGCCCTTGACGTTGAAGATGAGCGCCTTGGCGTTGACCGCGTCGCCGCCCAGCACGCCGGAGCGGAACACCGAGTAGAGCAGGAAGGTGGCGAAGCTGGTCTTGGTGGCCACCCCGGAGATGCCGGAGATGGAGACGTGCGCGCCCCGGGTGCCGTCGAGGAAGTCGGCGTTGAGGTAGACCGGCACCCCGTCGCGGCCCATGCCCATCGGGATCCGCCGTTCCATCCGGTCGAAGTGCAGCGCGCGGGCCCGCGCGTCGCCCTCGGCACGGTGCACGACCGCGCCGGGCGACGGCGGCACGTAGAGCTCGGGGTCGACCCGGGTGGTGGTGATCTCGGCCGCCTCCTGCACCTGCGCGGGGAGGGTGCCGTCGGCGATGGCGAAGACGTCGGAGTCGAACTGGGCGCCCTCGTGCCGGGCGCGCACCTGGGTGACCACCCCGGCGATGGTCACCGGCTCGCGGTCGGGCAGCTCGCGCCGGGTCACCACCACGTCGTCGAGCTGCAGGTAGCTGCCGGGGGAGACCGCCGTCCAGAACTGCAGCGGGGTGGCGTCGGCGGTGCCCAGCACCCGGCCGACCCCCTCGCCGGGGCCGTCGACGTCGTCGTCGGTCATCGCAACTCCGGTCGGCTGGTCATCGGGGTGGGGAGGCACGCCCTGCATCCTGCCCGAGGAGTACGACAGGTCGCCACGCGACGCGGCGGACGCCACGGGGAGAAGGAGCGGCCTTCACCGACCGGGACCGGGCAGCTGCCCTGGGTGAACCTCCGGGCCGTGACGTGGCCTTCGGCGCCCGGCGCCGGCGGACTGGCGGCCGGCCGTCTCCCGGCCCGGCGTCAGTCCCGGGCGTAGCGCAGCAGCAGCACCCCGTCCTCGGCGGCGAGCACGTGCCGCAGCGGCAGCTGCCGCACCGGGCTCGGGTCGCCGGCGGTGATCCGGCCGGGGCCGGGGCCGGCGAGCAGCGGGGCGACAGTGAGGCAGACCTCGTCGACCAGGCCGGCCGCGGTCAGCGCGCCGAACAGCCGCGGGCCGCCCTCGCAGAGCAGCTGGTCGTGGCCGCGGCGGCGCAGCTCGGCCAGGCCGGCGGCGAGGTCGACCGTCTCCGTGCCGCAGCGCACCAGGTCGACGACCTCGGTGAGCCCGGGTGGCGCGGCGGCGCCGGCGTGGGTGAGCACCACCGGGCGGACCGGGGCGTCGGCGAACGCGGCCTGTGCCGGGTCGAGGTCGAGCGCGCCGGAGACCACCACCAGCGTCGGGTACTCGGCCAGCCCGTGCGCGCGCCGCCAGGCCCGCCGCTCCGGGCTCAGCCGGACCGCCCGGTAGCCCTCGTGGCGCAGCGTGCCGGCGGCCACCACGAGCGCGTCGCAGAGCATCCGCAGCAGCCCGAAGACCCGCTTGTCCGGCTCGCCGGAGAGCCCGGCGGAGTAGCCGTCGACGCTGACCGCGCCGTCGACGCTGGTCACGAAGTTCACCCGCAGGCGCGGGTGGTCGCCCCGGGGGTAGAGCGCGATCAGCGCGTCGTCGTCGAGGGGCTGCGGGTGCGGTGCGGGCCAGAGCCGGGAAATCGGGATTTTGACGCTCATTCGCTGGCCGGACCGGTGACCGGAGGGGTGGGCCGGGGGGTACGGTGCTGGCAGTCGCACCAGTTCCGGCCCGGACAGTCGTCGTGCCGCCTCGCCCGGCACGCTCGGCAGATCATGCTGGCAAGCCTAAGCCGAGGGAGGATGGAACAGCATGCCGCGTCAGATCTTCCAGCTGAAGATTTCCCTGGCCGGGGTCCGGCCGACGGTCTGGCGCCGGGTGCTCGTCCCCGGTGGTTACACCCTCGACCGGCTGCACCGGGTGGTGCAGCACGGGATGGGCTGGCGCGACTGCCACCTGCACTCGTTCGAGATCGACGGCCGCCAGTACGGCGAGCCCGACCCGGACGGCGAACTGGCGCTCGCCGACGAGTTGGACGTCCGCCTCGACGCGGTGGTGGGCAAGGGCAGCCGGTTCCACTACACGTACGACTTCGGCGACTGGTGGGAGCACGACCTGGTGGTGGAGGACGCGGTGACCGCCGACCCGGAGGTGCGCTATCCGTCCTGCCTGGACGGCGCGCGGGCCTGCCCGCCGGAGGACATCGGCGGCCCGGTCGGCTACCACGCCCTGCTGGCCGCGCTGGCCGACCCGCGTCATCCGGAGCACCGGTCGATGCGGGAGTGGGTGGGCGACCGCTTCGATCCGGCCGCCTTCGACCCGGGTCGGGCCGACACCCTGCTGCGCCGCTTCTGCTGAGCGCGACCACCCGCGGCGCGCGGCGCCTTCCGCTGACGCGGTAACGATCTGGGAACGCTCCCATCGACCTATTGACACTCTCGACACACCCCAGCAATCTCATGGGAGCGCTCCCGACGGGTGCGCACTCGCTCGGCGCCCGGCTCGGCGGCGGGTGGACCTCACACGAGCCTGGAACACCTCCGGAAGCCAGCACCGACGCACCAGCGTCAGGCATCCGCAACCCACCACACGAACCACCACCTGAGAGGGGTCAGGGATGAGCGTCATCGGGCGCCGATTCCGCACTGTCGCGGTCGCCGCGCTCGCCGTGGGCGTGGCCCTTGGCAGCACGGCGTGCAGCAAGAAGAACGACGACGAGGCAAGCGGCGAGGGCGGGCAGGTCAAGCTGGTCCTGCAGACCTTCCAGAACTTCGGCTACGACCAGGCCATCAAGGACTTCGAGGCGGCCAACCCGAACATCAAGGTCGAGCACCAGAAGATGGGCGAGCTGCGCGACTTCCAGCCGAAGCTGGTGCAGTGGCTCGCCGCGGGCAGCGGGGCCGGCGACGTGGTCGGTCTGGAGGAGGGCGTCCTGCTCGGGTACGTCCAGAACCACGACAAGTTCACCAACCTGCTCGACCTGGGCGCCGGTGAGCTGAAGGCCAACTTCCCCGAGTGGAAGTGGAACAACGCGCTGACGCCGGACGGTAAGAAGCTGATCGGGCTCGGCACCGACGTCGGCGGCCTGGCCATGTGCTACCGCAAGGACCTGTTCCAGCAGGCGGGCCTGCCCACCGACCGCGAACAGGTCTCCCAGCGGATGAGCACCTGGCAGGACTACATCGCGCTGGGCAAGGAGTTCAAGGCCAGCGGCAAGGTCAAGGCGGCCTGGCTGGACAGCGCCACCAGCCTGATGCAGCCGCACGTCATGCAGAACTCCGAGACGTTCTTCTTCGACAAGGACAACAAGTTCATCGGTGACACCAACCCGGTGGTCAAGCAGACCTGGGACATGGGCCTGCAGATGGCGGCCGACGGCCTCACCGCCAAGGCGCAGCGGTGGAGCGCCGACTGGGACGCGGCCTTCAAGAACTCCGCCTTCGCCACCCTGCCCTGCCCGGCCTGGATGACCGAGGGCGTCATCGCCCAGCGCTCCGGCCCGGCGAACGCCGGCAAGTGGGACATCGCCAGGATTCCCGGCGGTGGCGGCAACTGGGGCGGGTCGTACCTCGCCGTTCCGGCCCAGACCAAGCACCCGAAGGAGGCGTACCTGCTGGCCAAGTACCTGACCAGCAAGGAGGGGCACCTGGCGGCGTTCAAGGAGGCGGGCGCCATGCCGTCCGACATCGCCGGCCTCGAGGACCCGGCGTTCAAGGACAAGACCAGCGAGTACTTCAGCGGCGCCCCCACCGGCAAGATCTTCGGGGAGAGCGTCAAGAACATGAAGCCGGTCTTCCTCGGCGCCAAGCACCAGCAGATCTGGGAGACCATCGTCGAGCCGCAGATGCAGGCGGCCGAGCGCGGCCGGCTCAGTTCCGACGCGGCCTGGAAGAAGGCGATGGACGAGGCCAAGAAGGCGGCCAGCTGAGTCGCCGGTGACCTGCCGGGTCCGCGGGCGTCAGGTGCCCGCGGACCGGCGGCGGCGCCCACACCCGGCCCGGGTGTGGGCGCCGACCCCGCGGACGCCCGACGGCGACCTGCGCCGAGGTCACCAACGCCCACCTTCCGGAAGGACCCGCAATGAGTTCCACCGTCGGCGCGGTGCCACCATCGGCTGCCGCCTCCCCGCCCCAGTCCACCCCGCAACACCGGCGCCCGTCGTTCCGACTCGGCCGTTGGGACATCAAGTACTCCCCGTACCTCTACATCGCTCCGTTCTTCGTCCTCTTCGGGGTCTTCGGCCTCTTCCCGGTCCTCTACACCGTCTACGTCTCGCTCTTCGACTACGAGTTGCTCAGCGGCACCAAGGAGTTCGCGGGCCTGGAGAACTACCGCGTCCTGATGGCGGACGCCCAGTTCTGGAACGCGGCGTACAACACCGTCGGCATCTTCGTCCTCAGCACCGTGCCGCAGCTCGTCGTGGCGCTGCTCCTCGCCAACCTGCTGAACCGGCAGATGCGGGCCCGCACCGTGCTGCGGATGGGCATCCTCATCCCCAACATCACCTCGGTGGCGGCGGTCGGGATCATCTTCGCGCTGATCTTCGCGGACCGGTACGGCCTGATCAACTGGCTGCTCGGCACCGTGGGCTTCGATCCGATCGCCTGGCGGGACAACCGCTACGCCTCCTGGTTCGCGATCTCGTTCATGGTCGACTGGCGGTGGACCGGCTACAACGCGCTGATCTACCTGGGCGCCATGCAGGCCATCCCCAAGGACCTGTACGAGTCGGCAGCGCTGGACGGCGCCTCGGCCTGGCGGCAGTTCTGGACGATCACCGTGCCGCTGATCCGGCCGACGATCCTCTTCACGGTCGTCATCTCCACCATCGGTGGCTTCCAGATCTTCACCGAGCCGCTGATGTACGGGTTCGGTCTGGTCCGTGGCGGCGCCGACCACCAGTTCCAGACCCTGGCCATGTACATCTACGAGCAGACCTTCACCGGCAACGCCGAGTACGGGTACGGCTCGGCGATGTCCTGGCTGCTGTTCATGATGATCATCATCTTCGCGCTGATCAACTTCGCGCTGGTACGCCGCTCGGTGAAGGGGGAGAAGAAGTGACCACCGCGCAGACCCTTCCCCGGTCGGTGACCCCACCCCCGCCGGTCCCGCAGCGCCGCCGGCGCAGGCGGGTGCCCGGCGCTCAGCTCTGGCAGGCCAGCCCGCTGACCTACCTCGCGCTGATCATGGGCTCGGTGCTCTCGGTCTTCCCGATCATCTGGTCGTTCATCATCGCCTCCCGGGACAACAGCGCGGTCTACGAGATGCCGCCGGTCCCCGGCGACCAGCTGTTCAACAACATCGACCGGATGCTGGCCAACGAGGACGCGGCGTTCGTCTACGGCCTGGTCAACTCGGCGGTGGTGTCGAGTGTGGTCACCATCTCGGTGATCTTCTTCTCCAGCCTGGCGGGCTTCGCCTTCGCCAAGCTGAAGTTCCGGGGCAGCAACGCGCTGCTGCTGGTGATCATCCTGACCATGATGGTGCCGACCCAGCTCGGCGTCATCCCGCTCTACATGATGATGGTCGAGCTGGAGTGGACCGGCACCCTGCAGGCGGTCATCGTGCCGTTCCTGGTGCAGGGCTTCGGCGTGTTCATGATGCGCCAGTACGCCATGTCCGCGATCAGCGACGAGTTGATCGAGGCAGCCCGGCTGGACGGCTGTTCCACCTGGCGGATCTACTGGAACGTGGTCCTGCCCGGGCTGCGGCCGGCGGCGGCGGTCCTCGGCCTGCTGACCTTCATGCAGACCTGGAACGAGTTCCTCTGGCCCTTCATCGTGCTCACCCCGGACACCCCGACGGTGCAGTACTCCCTGAAGATCCTCTCGTCCGGGCCGTACCAGACGGACTACGTGGCCCTGTTCGCCGGCACCGCGCTGGCGACTCTGCCGCTGCTGATCGTGTTCATCATCTTCGGCCGCCAGATCATCGGCGGCATCATGGAAGGCGCCGTCAAGTCGTGAGCAACCCCGCCACCCCACCCGCCCTCGGCGTGCTCGACGAGCGTCCGCCGCTGACCTTCCCGCCCGGCTTCCTCTGGGGCGCCGCCACCGCGGCGTACCAGATCGAGGGCGCGGCGGCCGAGGGCGGCCGGACCCCGTCGATCTGGGACACCTTCAGCCACACGCCGGGGCGGGTGGTCGCCGGGCACACCGGCGACGTGGCCTGCGACCACTACCACCGGCTCGACGCCGACCTCGCGCTGATGGCCGAACTGGGGCTGAAGTCGTACCGGTTCTCGGTCTCCTGGCCGCGGGTGCAGCCCGGCGGCTCCGGCCCGGCCAACGCCGAGGGGCTGGACTTCTACCGGCGGCTGGTCGACGGGCTGCTGACCCACGGCATCGAGCCGTGGCTCACCCTCTACCACTGGGACCTGCCGCAGCCGCTGGAGGACGCCGGCGGCTGGCCGGCCCGGGACACCGCGGGCCGGTTCGCCGACTACACCCACCTCGTCGCGGACGCCCTCGGCGACCGGGTGCGGTACTGGACCACGCTCAACGAGCCGTGGTGCTCGGCGTTCCTCGGCTACGGCTCCGGCGCGCACGCCCCGGGCCGCTCCAACGGGGCGGACGCGGTCCGGGCCGGGCACCACCTGATGCTCGGCCACGGCCTCGCCGTGCAGGCGCTGCGCGCGTCCCGGCCGTCGGCCGAGGTGGGGGTGACCGTCAACCTCTACCCGGTCACCCCGGCCAGCGACTCGCCCGCCGACGCGGACGCCGCGCGGCGGATCGACGGGTTGGCCAACCGCTTCTTCCTGGACCCGCTGCTGCGCGGGTCGTACCCGGCCGACCTGCAGGCCGACCTGGCCACCGTCACCGACTTCGGGCACGTACGCGACGGAGACCTGGCGGTGATCTCCACCCCGCTGGACCTGGTCGGGATCAACTACTACAGCCGGCACGTGGTGGCCGCCCCGGTGGCGGGCGTCGCGCCGGAGAAGTACTGGCGGTCGCCGTCCTGCTGGCCGGGCAGCGAGGACGTCCGGTTCGTCACCCGGGGCGTGCCGGTGACCGACATGGACTGGGAGATCGACGCGCCGGGCCTGGTGGAGACCCTGCGCCGGGTGCACGAGGAGTACACGGACCTGCCGCTCTAC
Source organism: Micromonospora sp. S4605 (assembly GCF_003176715.1). Classification (NCBI taxonomy): domain Bacteria; kingdom Bacillati; phylum Actinomycetota; class Actinomycetes; order Micromonosporales; family Micromonosporaceae; genus Micromonospora; species Micromonospora sp. S4605. The sequence goes on along the minus strand of NZ_QGSW01000291.1, from coordinate 1,523 downwards.
GTCACCGAGAACGGCTCGGCGTTCGTCGACGCGGTGATCGACGGGCAGGTCGACGACACCGACCGGCTCGCCTACTTCGACGCCCACCTGCGCGCCTCCCACGAGGCGATCAGCGCCGGGGTGCCCCTGCGCGGCTACTTCGCCTGGTCGCTGATGGATAATTTCGAGTGGGCCTGGGGTTACACCAAGCGGTTCGGCATGATCTACGTCGACTACGACAGCCAGGCCCGCATCCCCAAGTCCAGCGCCAGGTGGTACGCCGAGGTGATCCGACGCAACGGTCTGGCCGCACAATAGCGAGGACCAGCCAGCACCGGGCGGTCCCGGCGCCACCTCACGCGAGGTGCGCCGGGTCCGCCCGACGTCGGAGGAGCAGACCATGACAACGCAGCGCACCCGGTCGCTCGGCCGCCCGACCCTCGACGCGGTCGCCGCCCGCGCCGGCGTCGGCCGCGGGACGGTGTCCCGCGTGGTCAACGGGTCGCCCCAGGTGAGCCCGGAGGCCCGGGCCGCGGTGCAGCAGGCCATCGCCGAGCTGGGGTACGTGCCGAACCGGGCCGCCCGCGCCCTGGTCACCCAGCGCACCGACTCCGTCGCGCTGGTCGTCTCCGAATCCGGCGACCGGGTCTTCACCGAGCCGTTCTTCGCCGGCATCGTGCGCGGCATCAGCTCCGCGCTGCTGGAGACGCCGATGCAGCTCTGGCTGGCCATGGCGCAGTCTCCGGTGGAACGGGAACGGGTCGAGCACCACCTGACCAACCAGCACGTCGACGGGGTGCTGCTGCTGTCGCTGCACGACTCCGACCCGCTGCCCACCCTGCTCGAGGAGCGCGGTCTGCCCGCCGTGCTCGGCGGCCGCCCGGCCCGGATGCTGCAGCCGGGCGCCCAGCCGGCCTGGTACGTCGACGTGGACAACGTCGGCGGCGCCCGCCGCGCTGTGGAATACCTCGCCGGCCGGGGGCGGCGGCGGATCGCCACCATCGCCGGCCCCCAGGACATGGGCGCCGGCCTGGCCCGGTTGACCGGCTACACGGAGGCGATCCGGGCCGCCGGGGGCGGGGTCAACCCGGACCTGGTGGCGTACGGGGACTTCAGCGAGGAGAGCGGGGCGGCCGGCATGCGGCGGCTGCTGGAGGTCTGCCCCGAGCTGGACGCGGTCTTCGTCGCCTCCGACCTGATGGCGTTCGGCGCGCTGCGGACGCTGCGCGAGGCGGGCCGGCGGGTGCCCGAGGACGTGGCGGTGGTGGGCTTCGACGACGCGCCGGTCGCCCGGCAGGCCGACCCGCCGCTGACCACCGTGTTCCAGCCGGTGGAGGAGATGGGCCGGCAGATGGCTCAGCTGCTGGTCGCCCGGATCCGCGGCGACGAACTCCCCGCCCCCCACATCCTCCTCGACACCCAACTCGTCGAACGCGCCTCCGCCTGACCCCCGCTGATCATGAAGTTGTTGCCGTGACCCGCCGGTGTCGCGCGCAACAACTTCGTGATCACCGGCCCGGGAGGGGCCGGGTGGGGGGTGAGGG
>NZ_QGSW01000094.1:0-4101 GCF_003176715.1 Micromonospora sp. S4605 | reverse complement strand
GCCCCGGCCGACCCACACGTGCACGGTGTCCCGATCGGGCACCGGTAGCTGGCTCACGGAAAGAGGTTAACCATGTCAACCGAGGTCCGCGCCTTCGTCATCGAGCAGCTCGCCGACATGAACTACGACGTCGAGGGGATCGACGACGACACCACCCTTGGACCGTCCGGTGTGGACCTGGAGTCGCTGGCCCTCGCCGACCTGGCCGTCCGGGTGGAGGACCGCTACGGCCTGAAGTTCGCCGACGACGAGTCGGAGCAGCTCGCGCTGATGACCGTCGGCGAGTTCACCGCGATGGTCGCCGACCGGGTCGCCACGGCGACGAGCGACAAGTCCTGATGACCGGGCGGCCCGACCTGGGGCGAGCCGACCTGGTGGCGATGCTCGCCGAACTCACCGCGAAACCCGCCGCCGAGGTGCCCGAGCGGATCGGCTCGATGGAGCTGGCCTGGCTGGTGCACCTGGTGGAGCAGCGCTACGAGCAGCCACTCGACCTCACCGACGACCAGCTCGCGGACATCCGTACCGTCGACGACGCCCTGGCGGTCTTCCGGACCTCCCTGACCGCCGCCGCAGATGGCTGAGGCGCCCGCCGTCCAGCTCACCGGCGTGCACGCGACCAGCGCCCTCGGCCGGGGCGCGGCGGCGCAACTGGCCGGCGCGCTGGCCGGGACGCCGGCGTTCCGGCCGGTCCGCCGCTTCGACACCGGCAACCGCCGGGTGGACGCGGCGGCCACCCTGCCCGAGGTGGGCGACCTGCCCGACGAACTGGCCGAGTCGGTGACCGAGGCCTGCCGGGCGGCCGGGCTGGACGCCGCGCGGCGGGCCGGCTGCGCGCTGCTGCTGGCCGTGCACGGCGGCCCGGGAGCCCCGGCGCTCGCCGGCACCCTCGCCGGCTGGACCGGCCTCGGCGGCCCGACCCGGGTCTACACCACCGCCTGCGTCTCGGCGACCAGCGCGGTGGCCGACGCGGCGGCGCTGATCCGGCGCGGCGACACCGACCGGGTGGTCGTCGCCGCCGGTTACCTGGTCGAACCGGACCAGTACGCCCTCTTCGACGCCGGCCGCGCGCTGGCCACCGACGGTGCGGTACGCCCGTTCAGCGCCGGCCGCACCGGGCTGCTGCTCGGCGACGGGGTCGCCGCGGTGGTGCTGGAGTCCGCCCGGGCCGCCCGCCGGCCGCTGGTCGACCTGCTCGGCTGGGCCCGCGCCGGCGACGCGTACCACCCGTGCCAGCCGCACCCGGCCGGCCGTGGGATGGCCCGCGCGGTCAACGCCGCGCTGGACCGGGCGGGGCTGCCGTCCGAGGCGCTCGGCTACGTCAACGCCAACGCCACCGGCACCGGGCACAGCGACGCCGCCGAGGCGGCGGCCCTGCGCGCGGCGCTCGGCCCGGCGGCGGCGGGCGTCCCGGTCAGCTCCACCAAGGCGCTGCACGGGCACGCGCTGGAGGCGTCCGGGCTGCTCGAACTGGTGGTCACCGGGCTGGCGCTGCGGCACGGCAAGCTGCCGGTGAACGCCGGCTGGCTCGGCCCCGACCCGCACTGCCCGCTGGACGTGATCCGGGACGCGCCCCGGCCCGCCGCGACCCGGTACGCGCTGACCCTCAACGCCGCCTTCGGTGGCGCGAACACCGCGCTGCTGGTCGGTGCGGCGTGACCGGGCCGGGTCGGGCCACCGGGCTCGCCGTACTGGCCGAGGCGGCCTGGCCCGAACCCGGCGACGGCCCGCCGCCGCCGCTGCCCGGGTACCTGCACTCGACGTTCAACCCGCTGGTCGCGGCGGTGGCCGAGCGCTGCCTCACCCGCGCCTACCGGGCGGCGCCCGCGCCGGACGGCGCCCGGTGCGCGATCGTGCTGGTCAGCGCCGAGGGCGACCGGGCCAGCGCGGCGCACGTACGGGCCACCGTGGCCGCCGGCCGCCGGCCCGGGCCGCTGTTCTTCTTCCAGTCGGTGCCCAACAGCGTGGCCGGGCACGTGGCCGCCCGCTGGGGGCTGGCCGGGCCGGTGCTCTGCCTCGCGCCGACCGGCGACCCGCGGGCCGACGGGATCGCCGCGGCCGACCTGCTGGTGCACGACGGCGACGCCGACGCGGCGTTGCTGGTCCTGATCGACGACGCACCCGACGACGGCGGTGCGGACTCAGCCGTCGCGGTGCTGCTGGGGGGAGGAGACATCCGATGAGGAGCAGGGGACTGCGCGGTCGGCTGGCCGCCGACGAGCGGATCGGCGCCGGCAACGTGCTGGCCCGGGTGCTGGCGCACGACGCCGACCCGGACGGGCCAGGCCTCACCTTCGACACCGCTGTCGACGGCCACCCGGCCGAACACCCGCTCACCCTCGGCCAGCTCGACCAGCGGGTGGCCGCCCGGGCCGCCTGGCTGCACGCCCGGGGGATCGGGCCGCGCGACCCGGTAGCGGTCTGGGCCACCGCCGCCGCCGACATGGTGCTCAGCTACCTCGCGCTGACCCGACTCGGCGCGATCCCGGCGCTGATGAACGGCAAGCTCCGTCCGGAGATCGCCGCCGAGTACATCCGCCGGCTACGCGGCGTCGGCGTGCTGGCCGACGACGCGCACGCCGCGCTGCTGGCCGGGCACGAGCTCGGCGTACCGGTGCTCGGCAGCCCCGCCGAGGCGGGCGCCGGCGACCCGGCCGCCGCCCTGGCGCACTACCCGCACCACGGCGACGACCCGGTCGTCATCACCCACACCTCGGGCACCACCGGGGTGCCGAAGGCGGTGCTGCACTCGCACGCCAGCCTCTTCGCCGCCACCCGGCACCTGCTCACCATGCCGCAGGCGCAGGGCACCAGCCGGATCCTCAACGCGCTGCCCGCCCCGCACACCGCCACCGTGCTCATGGTCAACCAGGCGCTCGGCAACCGGGCGGAGATGTTCCTCCTCTCCGACCAGGGCGGCGAGCGGGTGCTCGACGCGATCCAGCGGTGGCGTCCGGACGGGGTGTTCGGCTTCTCGGTGACCTGGGCGGAACTGGCCCGCTTCGACCTGTCCGGATACGACCTGGACTCGGTGCGGCTGTGGTTCAACACCGGCGACTGCTCGCACGAGCCGCACATCCGCCGGCTGGTCGCGGTCGGCTCCCGGGACGTCGTCACCCGCGACGGCGTGGTCCGGGTGCCCGGCTCGGTCTTCATCGACGGCCTCGGCTCCAGCGAGATGGGGCACTCGATGTTCCACGTCACCCACCGCACCGACACCGACCGCTACGGCCGCTGCATCGGCCGGCCGTACCGGTTCACCAAGGTCGCCGTGCTCGACGAGCACGGCGACCCGGTGCCGCCCGGCCAGCCGGGTTGGCTCGGCATCGACTCGCCGTCGCTGTTCCGCGGCTACTGGAACGACTCGGTCACCACCTACCGGTTCCGCCAGCGCGGCTGGTACCTCACCGGCGACCTGGTCTATGCCGACGCCGACGGCCGGTACTACCACCTGGATCGAGCCGTCGACTCGGTCGACGCGGGCGACGGGCGGCGGTTCTACACAGCGATGTCCGAGGAGCGGATCCTCGCCGCCTGCGCCGACGTCACCGACTGCACGGTGGTGATCGTCGCCGACGGCGGCACCGTGGTCACCGACGTGCTGCTGGAACTCGCCGCCGGCGTCGACCCGGCCGAGGACCGCACCGAGCGGGTCCGCGCCGCCCTCGGCCCGGACGTCGGCGCCACCCTGCGCCGGGTGGTGCCGGTCCGCTCCACCGACATCCCGGTCACCGTCACCGGCAAGGTGCGCAAGGTCGCCCTGCGCGAGCGATACCTCACCGGGACCTCCGCATGACCGCCGTGATCACCGGGATGGGCCTGTTCACCCCGGTCGGGCGCGGCGTCTCGGCGACCTTCGACGCGCTCTGCGCCGGCCGGTCCGGGCTGGCCCGCCCGCCGGCCGGGCACCCCGCCGCCGACTGTTTGGAGGTCGCCGGCCTGCTGCCGCCGGTCGACCCGCGCTCGGTCGCGTCCGGACCGGAGACCCGGGTGCTGGACCGGATAGTGGTGCTCGCGCTGCACGCCGCTGCCGACGCGCTCGCCGACGCCGGCATCGAGGTGGGCCGGGACGTCGACCCGGGCCGGGTCGACGTCCCGGCC
>NZ_QGSW01000149.1:0-4271 GCF_003176715.1 Micromonospora sp. S4605 | reverse complement strand
GATCCCGGCCGCGAAGTCTTCCAACTGCCCGCGTACCCGAGCGAGTTCCCGCTCATCCACCGCGGCAGCCAAACACCACCGCAAGGCTCATACAAGCGACACGCCACAACGACCTAACAAAGCACTATTAGTGCGTCGCGTTTCCTACGAGGAGTACCTGGTCGCGGTGGCGATGACCCTGGCCCGCCGCCATCGGCCCGTTTGGTGCTGGCGGAGGTGGCGGCGGGTCTGCCGGTGCGGGGCGGATCTGCCGTGCCGGACGCAGCACCGGATCCCGATCAACCGGAGTCACTGGCCGGGGGAGAAGTAGCCCTGGACGAGCGCCCTGTGCAGGCCATCCTCGCGGTGCACCTCCGCGGGCTCGACGGCATGTGCGTCGGATGTCGGGCCTGGTGGTCACAGCTGTCGCCGCACCCATGCTGGCAGTTCGAGTGGGCGACCAGCCGGCGGGCCCGGGCGAGTACGACGTGGTTCCTCGGTGGTCTCCCGTGACCGCCCACGGCCCGGTGCTTCCGATCTGGACCTGCGCCGGCTGCGGTGCGCCGTGGCCCTGCCCTACCCGCAAGCGCGAGCTGCGCGCGGAGTTCGACAAGGCCCCCGTCTCGCTGGCCATCTACATGGGCTCATACCTCGTCTGGGCGGCCGAGGATCTGGTCTGGGTCCCGGCCGGTGGACTGCACCAGCGCTTCGTCGGGTGGGTGCGGTGAGTGTGCTCCGGCCCGGAGACGAGAAGTTCCACTACAGCGACGGATCACACAAGTGGATCCCGCCCGACCCCGATTACGACCAGGAGGTCTGGGACGAGCAGGTCCGCCAACACAAGCAGCGTCACCTGAGCAACGAGCAGCCACGATTCCGCCTGCGTCGGATCTGATCACGAAATTGCTTGCGAGTCCTCCGATGGCTGGGCGAGGGTCGCGCCATGGCTGACTCGCGTACGGATACCGACGCCGCCGACCGGCCCGCCCAGAACTTCGCCTGGTCGAACCTGTTCGTGCACCTCGACGACGACCCCCGCTCCGAGGGCGGCTTCGACGACGAGCGCACGGTCCTCGTGCAGTACCTCCGTGACCAGCGCCTGACGCTGGAACTCAAGTGCGCCGGCCTGGACGCCGAGGCGCTGGCCCGCCGGGCCGTACCGCCGTCGACGCTGTCGCTGCTCGGCCTGGTCCGGCACCTGGCCGAGGTGGAGCGGGGTTGGTTCCGGCGGGTGATGGCCGGCGAGGACGCGCCGAAGATCTACCGCTCCGACACGGACCGGGACCTGGACTTCAACGGTGCGGTGGCCGATCCCGACGTGGTGGCCGAGGCGTGGCGGAACTGGCGAGCCGAGGTGGAGTACGCCGAGCGGCTGGTCGCCGAGGCGCCCGACCTCGGCGTCAAGGGCCGGCAGCGGGACGGCAGTGAGATCTCGCTGCGCGAGCTGCTGGTGCACATGATCGAGGAGTACGCCCGGCACAACGGCCACGCCGACCTGCTCCGCGAGCTGATCGACGGCCGGGTGGGCCAGTAGTGACGACGGCTGACCGGAAGCAAGCGAGCGCTGAGGACCGGCTCGGGCAGGCGAACGCGTGCTACGAGCAGGCCGTGTTCGGTGGCGACGCCGCCGCGCTGGTCGAGGCCGACCGGCACCTGACCGGGATCGAGGCGGATCTCGCCCTGGCCCGGGGGCGCATCCTGCACGCCCGCTTCCTGGACGACCGGGTGGAGGATCCGCGCGAGTTGGCGCTCTTCGAGCGGGCGGCCGAGCTGTTCCAGCAGTTGGGGGAGGACCGCGGCGCGGGCGAGGCGCTGTTCTGGATCGGCACTGTCCACCAGGTCGTCCGCCAGGACGAGAACGCCGCCGCGCCGGCCTTCGCCCGGGCGCGGGAACTGGCGTCGCGGGCGGGCGATCGGTTGACGATGTCGTACGTGCTGCGCCACCTGGCCTTCATCGAGCAGGGCGCCGGCCGGCTCGACGCGGCTCGGGACCTGTTGACCGAGTCGACGCGACTGCGGCGGGAACTGGGATTCACCGCGGGCGTCGCGGCGAACCTGATCGGGTTGGCGTATCTCGCGGGCGAGCAGGGCCGCTCGGACGAGGCGGAGCGGTTGCTCGACGAGGCGGCGGAGCTCGCGGCAGGCAGCGAGGCGTACGGCGTCGCGCGCTGGGTGGACCAGGCCCGCGCCGCCCTGTCCGGATGACCGTCCTCGTCGGGCGCCCGGAGGCCGGACCGGAATAGGCTCAGCCGATGGGACCGGACCTCGTGCCGGGCTGTCCGGGTGGTGATCGACACGAGATCCCGGATATGGCGGTGTCCGGGCGGTCCGGACACCGCCATATCCGGGAACCGGAGTCGATCACCCCGCCCACCCCGCCGGAGGTGGCCAGCGCGCCGGGGAGTGCGGCGGAGGCGGTGGCCGTACAGGATCGGCTGCGGCCGCTGGTGGACCTGGTCGGGCCGGGGCCGGCCGCGCCCGCGACGGTGGCCGGCCTCGATGTCGCGTACGCCGAGAGCGGTGACCGGCTCGCGGCGGCCGTCACGGTGCTGGACACCCGGACCCTCGCGGTGGTGGAGAGCGCGGTCAGCGTCGGTCGGCCCGCGTTCGGGTACGTGCCGGGGCTGTTCGCGTTCCGCGAGCTGCCGGCCCTGCTCGACGCGCTGGACCGGCTGACCACCCGCCCGGAGCTGCTGGTCTGCGACGGGCACGGGCTGGCCCACCCGCGCCGGTTCGGGCTGGCCTGCCACCTGGGCGTGGTGACCGGCCTGCCGGCGATCGGGGTGGGCAAGACGCCGCTGGTCGGCGAGTGGCGGCCGCCGGCGGACGTCCGGGGTGCCTGGTCGCCGCTGCGCGACGGCGGCGAGGTCGTCGGGCGGGTGCTGCGGACCCGGGCCGGGGTGAAGCCCGTCTTCGTCAGCGTCGGCCACCGGATGAGCCTCGACAACGCCACCGCCCAGGTGCTGGCCCTCACCCCGCGCTTCCGGCTGCCGGAGACCACCCGGACCGCCGACCGGCTCTGCCGCGAGGCCCTCGCCGCCGCGTCGCCGTGATGACGTCCCGGCCGGCAGCGCCGGCGCGCGACACCGCCGAACTGGCCGGCCGCTACCCCGATGAACACGACCGGCAAGGGGATCGCGGGCACTTGATCCGCCAGCTGACCGCGGCATCGGTCCCGACTGCCGCCAGGACCGCCGAGGCGGGCGCGCCGCGCGGCGGTGTCACCCGGAGGCCCAGGCAGGACGGCCGGCGGCACGGCAGCGCGGGGTGCGCGTCGGTGTCGCAGTTGGTGGGTAATACGGCACACATCTGGGGCGCTCTATGACCAGGGGCCGACAGCCCCCGGTAGTAGCCTGACCGACGGTCCCCCGCTCGGGGGAGGAACGGCGAGGTGATCATGGCGGTGCGTCGGCACGCGGTGCGGCTGGCGACGATCGGCGCGTTGCTGGGCGGCCTGGTGGCGCTCGGTGGGTCGCCGGCGCTGGCCGACGACCAGGTCCGGGTGCGCTCGGCGGGCAGCTTCACCGCGGGTGGTTCCGCCGAGGCCGTCGCGGTCGAGGTGCGCCGGCGCACCGACGGCTGCGTGCTGCTGCGTACCGCGCTCGGGCTGCGCCTCGCCGGCGTCCGCGCCGACCAGGCGCGGGTGCAGGTGAGCTACAACGGCCAGTGGTTCCCGGTGCCGCTGGGCGGCGGCGGGGGCAGCGTGGCCAGCTCGACCACCTCGCCGCCGAACCCGCGGCTGTGCAAGGGCAAGAGCATCACCGTGCGCTACCGGGTGTCGTTCACCGCCGCCGCGCCGAGCGGACGGCTCACCGTCACGGCCGAGGCGACGAACGCCATGGGCCAGCTGCTGGGCCGTGGCGCGGACGCTTCCCGGGTGGTCGGCGGGCGCGCCTCCGCCTCGCCGACGCCGTCGAAGAAGCCGTCGCCCACCCCGAGCGCGGTGCCCACCGAGGAGGCCGCCGAGGACGTCACCCCCGTGGCGGCGCTCGCCAACCCGGCCGGGAACACCTCGAACGCGGCCGAGGAGTCCTCGGGCTTCGGCTCCGTGGTGATGTTCTTCGGCATCGCCATGGTGGCCGTCGGGATCCTGCTCATCGTGCTGCTGTTCCGCCGCTCCCGCGCCGACAAGGAGCCGATCGACGCCGTACCGCCGGTCCCGCTGCCGGGCAACCCGGGCGGCACCACCTACCGCTCCGGGCAGGGCCCGGCCGCCGCCGGGGCCCGGCCCGGCCAGGTGTACGGCCAGCAGCCGCCAGCCACCGGCGCGGTGTACGGCGGCCCGCCCGCCG
>NZ_QGSW01000085.1:0-4318 GCF_003176715.1 Micromonospora sp. S4605 | reverse complement strand
GTGCGGGCATGTCTGCGCACGCGCTGATCGAGGGGGTCGGTACGCCGGCCGCCTTCGGGCCGCTGCTGTCGGCCCGCCCGCGAGTCCGGCGTCCGGCCCTGGTTGGCCGGGACGCGACCCGCGCCTGATCCACCCACCGCACGCTCCGGCGCCGCCCGTGAGTGACCGCCCGTCCGGGCGTCGCTCGGGGTGACCGCCGCCCGCACCGCCCGGGGCTGTTTGCCGTCCCGGGCAGCGTCCGGGGAGTGCGTGCCGTTCGCGCCGAATCGTCCCGCTCACCGCACCAGGGCCGTCCGAGTCCCCGACCGACCGGACAGGCTCCGCTTCGCATGCCGCCTGTCCGTACCGTCGCCGACCGGCGACAGACAGGACGACGACCCGTGGCGCCCCGCCGTACCCGAGCAACCGAACGCGACCGGTCCCGTCGCGTGCTCTCCCAGAACTTCCTCGCCGACCCGGCCGCGATCGCGCGGCTGGTCCGGGCGGCCCGCCCCGACCCCGACCGGCTGGTGCTGGAGGTGGGCGCCGGTCGCGGCCAGCTGACCCGGCCGCTGGCCGCCCGCTGCCGGCGCCTGATCGCGTACGAGGTGGATCCGGTCGCCGGTGCGGACCTGGCCGCGGTCTGCGCGGCGCTGCCCACCGCGACCCACCGGCAGGCCGACTTCCTGGCCAGCGACCCGCCGCCGGAGCCGTTCGAGGTGGTCGGCAACATCCCCTGGTCGCTCACCTCGGCGGTGGTCCGCTGGTGCCTGGCCGCCCCGACGCTGCGCGCGGCGACGCTGCTCACCCAACTGGAGTACGCCCGGCGGCGCAGTGGCGACTACGGCCGGTGGACCCGGCTCACCGTGCTCACCTGGCCCGAGTTCGGGTGGCGGCTGGTCGGGCGGGTGCCGCGCACCGCGTTCCGGCCGGTGCCGCGGGTGGACGCCGGCGTCCTGCGGCTGGAGCGGCGGTCCGAACCGCTGCTGCCCCCGGCCGCGCTGCCCGCGTACCGCCGGATGGTGGCGACCGGGTTCGACGGCGTCGGCGGCTCGCTCGCGGCCTCGCTGGCGCGGCACCACCCGCGGGCCCGGCTGGCCGCCGCGCTGCGGGCGACCCGGCTCGACCCGGCCACCCCGGTCGGGCACGTCTGGCCGGAGCAGTGGCTGGTGCTGTTCCGCCTGCTGCACGCGCGCTGACCGGCGCCGACCCGCGGCCCGGCCGGCCCCACGGGCACGTCGTGGGGCCGGCCGGCGTCAGGCCAGCGTGCTCAGCGCCTCGCTGAGCTCGGCGGGGTCGTCGAAATGCTCGGCCGGCAGCGCCCGCAGCATCTGGAGCATCTCGGTGCTGGCCCCGTTCTCCTGACCCCAGCGGACCAGGTCCTCACGGGAGACCGGGTAGTCGAGCCCGGCCAGGTACTCCTGCAACTGCACCCCGGTGACGGTCATGTCCGCCGGCTACCCGTCCAGCCGCCCGGCACACCACCGGCCGGGCGGCGGAACGGGCGGTTTGCCCGCCCGACCCGCCGGGTAGCCGCGGACATGCTGGTTCAGCGGCTCGGCGCGCCGAGCGACTTCGACCCGTTGCTGGAACGCGTCCGGGACGCCCGGATAGTGATGCTCGGTGAGGCGACCCACGGCAGTTACGACTACTACCGGCTCCGCGAGCAGCTCACCCGGCGGTTGATCGCCGAGTGCGGGTTCTCCTTCGTGGCCGTGGAGGGGGACTGGCCGGACTGCGACCGGGTGCACCGCTCGGTCACCGGGGCGCCGGGCGGCGCCGCCGAGCCGGTGGCCGCGTTGGAACGCTTCGAGCGCTGGCCGACCTGGATGTGGGCGAACGCCGAGGTGGCCCGGTTCTGCCGCTGGCTGCGGGCGTGGAACCTGGAGCGCCCCGAGCCGGCCCGGGCCGGCTTCCACGGCCTGGACGTCTACAGCCTGTGGGAGTCGATGCAGGCGATCTTCGACTACCTGGGCGAGGAGGACCCGGCGTCGCTGGAGGCGGCGCAGGACGCGTACCGCTGCTTCGAGCCGTACGGCAAGCGGGTCGAGGAGTACGGCGCGGCCAGCCGGTTCGTCTCCGCCCGGTGCGAGGACGAGGTGGTCCGGCTGCTGGCCCGGACCCGGGAGCAGGCCGCCACGGACGGCGCGGACAGCTTCTCGGCCTGGCAGAACGCCGAGGTGGTGGCCGGCGCCGAACGCTACTACCGGGCGATGGTCGCCGGCGGGCCGGAGTCGTGGAACGTCCGGGACACCCACATGGCGGACACCCTGGACCGGCTGCTGGACCGCTACGGCCCGGAGTCCCGGGGCATCGTCTGGGCGCACAACACCCACGTCGGCGACGCCCGGGCCACCGACATGGCCGCCGACGGGATGGTCAACATCGGGCAGCTGGGTCGGGAGCGGCACGGCGCCGACGCGGTGCTGCTGGTCGGATTCGGCAGCTACCGGGGCACCGTGGTCGCCGCGCCCCGCTGGGGCTCGCCGGCCGAGGCGATGGTGGTGCCGCCGGCCCGCGCCGGATCGATCGAGCGGCGGTTGCACGAGCTGCTGCCGGAGCGGGCGGTGCTGGTGTTCGGCGGCGACGACCAGCCCGGCTGGGTCACCGACACCGTGGACCACCGGGCGATCGGGGTGGTCTACGACCCCTCCTTCGAGTCGTGGGGCAACTACGTGCCGACCCGGCTGGGCCAGCGGTACGACGCGTTCATCTGGTGCGACGAGGCGACCGCCCTGCACCCGCTGCCCGCGCTCAGTGCGCCGGGCGAGATGGAGACCTACCCGGCCGGCGTCTGACCGGGCCGACCCCACCTCCGGCGGTTACCCGGCGGACGACCCGGCCGGTGGGGACGCGGTACGCAGCGCGCCGGCCCGGGCGGCGGCCAGTGCGGCGTCGGCGGCCCGGTCGGCGACCGCCGGGTCGATCGGCTCGCCACTGACGAAGAGCCGGTAGTAGAGCGGGGCGACGGCCACCCGCACCACCTCGGCGGCGTCGGTGTCGGCGGGCAGTTCGCCGCGGGCCACCGCGCGCCGCACCACCGGTGCTGACTGTTCGTGCCGGGCGGCGAAGAAGGCGTGCAGGGCCCGGGCGGCCGCCGGGTTCTGCACGGCCGCCGAGACGAAGGCGGTGGCGACCGGCCCGGCCTCCGGATCGGTGAAGCCGGCCAGCACCTCCCGGGTCAGCGCCCGCAGGTCGCTGGCGAGGTCACCGGTGTCCGGTACCGGCCACGGCTCGCCGCTGGCCAGTTCCAGGGCGTCGGCGATCAGCCCCTCCACGCTGCCCCACCGCCGGTAGACGGTGGTCTTGTGGACGCCGGAGCGTTCGGCGACCGCCTCTACGGTCAGCCCCTGGTAGCCCTTCTCGCCCAGTTCGGCCAGGGTCGCCGCGCGGACGGAGGCGCGGACCCGGGCGGTACGGCCGCCCGGGCGGGCGGGTCGCTCACCGGGCCGGCCGGCGGGATCGCCCGGGCGGGCGGGTTCGACAGACAAAAGCAACTCCAGTTGCATTATGGCGGAAGCGATGGCATGCTGATGTTATCGCAACACGAGTTGCGTTTAGTGTCCACGCCGCGCCCGGCGCGGAGAGGAGTCGCATGACCGCCGTCCCCAACCCGATGACCCGCCACCCGCTGCCCGGCTTCGACCGGGTCGCCTTCCTCAAGCCCGTGGTCACCTTGCCGACGATCGAGGTCGGGGAGTACACCTACTACGACGACCCGGCCGGCCCGGACGACTTCGAGCGGACCAACGTGCTCTACGCGTACGGGTCGGAACGGCTGGTCATCGGGCGGTACTGCGCCATCGCCGCCGGCACCCGGTTCCTGATGGCCGGGGGCGCCCACCCCACGGTCGGGGTCTCCACCTTCCCGTTCGCCATGTTCGAGGGCGCCTGGCGGGACGCCACGCTGGACCTCGCGATGGGCATGCCGAGCCGGGGCGACACGGTGGTCGGCAACGACGTCTGGTTCGGCTACGGCTGCCTGGTGATGCCGGGCGTACGGATCGGTGACGGGGCGATCATCGCCGCCGGCTCGGTGGTGACCGCCGACGTCGAGCCGTACACGGTGGTCGGCGGGAACCCGGCGCGGCTGATCCGCCGGCGCTTCGACGAGGACGACGTACGGCGGCTGCTCGACCTCGCCTGGTGGGACTGGCCGGCGGAACAGGTGGCCCGGCACGCCCGGATCATCATGGCCGGCCCTCCGGCCGAGCTGGAACGCGCCGTCCGCGGCTGACGCCCCCGCCGCCGTCACCCCGCGCCCGCGCCCGACGCGGCCCCGCGCCGCCGCGTCCCCGGGAGCACCCGACCCGCCGCCGCCCGGGGGGCACCCGGCCCG
>NZ_QGSW01000361.1:0-4444 GCF_003176715.1 Micromonospora sp. S4605 | reverse complement strand
ACCCCACTCCGCGAGCTTGCAGTTTGCGCCCGGGCATGTCGGTTGGAAGGCCGCATATCGCGGGCACAAAGTGCAAGATCGGTGAGGAGATTCGCGGTGGAGCGGGCACACTGCTCGGCGTGGTGACCACTCTGGCGATCGACTGCGGGGGCGGCGGGATCAAGGCGTCCGTCCTCGACGAGGCGGGGACGATGCGGGCGCGGCCACTGCGGGTGCCCACCCCGTACCCGTTGCCGCCCGCGCTCTTCGTGAAGACGCTGCTCGGCCTCGGCGCCCGGCTGCCCGCGGCGGACCGGCTGACCGTCGGGATGCCCGGCATGATCCGGCACGGGGTGGTGGTGGCCACCCCGCACTACGTCACTCGGTCCGGCCCGCGCAGCAAGGTCCTGCCCGAGCTGCTCGCCGAGTGGTCCGGGTACGACGCGCGGACCGCCCTCGCCGAGGCGTTCGGGGTGCCCGCGCTGGTGCTCAACGACGCCGAGGTGCACGGCGCCGGGGTGGTCGCCGGGACCGGCTGCGAGCTGGTGCTGACCCTGGGCACCGGGCTGGGCAGCGCGCTCTTCGACGGCGGGGTGCTCGCCCCGCACCTGGAGCTGTCGCACGCCCCGGTGCGCTGGGGCACCACCTACGACACGTACGTGGGGGAGCCGGAGCGGCGCCGGCTCGGCGACGCGTTCTGGTCCCGCCGGATCCGGCAGGTGGTGGACGGGCTGCGCCCGGTGTTCCGCTGGGACCGGCTCTACCTCGGCGGCGGCAACTCCCGGCTGATCCGGCCCGAGCAGCTGGCCCGGATGGGCGACGACGTGGTGGTGGTGCCCAACAGCGCCGGCATCGTCGGCGGCGTACGCGCCTGGGAGCTGGCCGCCGGCCGGCACGACGCCACCGCCTGAGCCCCCGGCCGGCCGGGGAACAGTCGCGGTCCGGCCGGTGTTGTGCCAGCGTCGACTCAGTGGCGGCGTGACACGAGGGGGTGGGTGCGATGGATCTTCTGGCCGAGTACCGGCGGGCGAACCTGTTCTTCGAAGCCGGTGACCCGACCGGAGCGGCCCGGCTGCTCGAACCGATCGTCGAGGCCGAGCCGGGCAACGCCGCGGTCCGCCAGCTGCTGGCCCGGGCCTACTTCCAGTCGGCCCAGCTCAACCGGGCCGAGGAGCAGCTGCGGGAACTGGTCGACCGGGATCCCAGCGACCATTACGCCCACCACGTGCTGGGCCGGACGCTGGAGCGGCTGAACCGGCACGCCGACGCGCTGCGGCACCTGCGCATCGCGGCGGCGATGCACTCGGGCAACGACGACTACCGCACCGCCCTGCGCCGGGTCGAGACCCGGGTGGCCGGCGGTCGCTGACGTGAAGACCGGGCTGACCGCCCGGGGTTGTGGTCGCATGGACGGGGCAGCTCGACAGGGCTGCCCCGACCTGTCTCCGCCGCCCGCCGCAGCCGCGCCCCGGTCCGCCGCCGCCGCGCGGCCTACCATCGACCCCATGGGACCTGACCTGCCGGCGGGTGCGGCGTGAAGCTGAAGCTGGACCTGCACGACATCTTCAACAAGGGCCACGACATCGACCGCGCGCTGCGCGGAATCATGGACGAGGCGGTGGCGAAGAAGGCCACCCTCGTCGAGATCATCCCCGGCAAGGGCTCCGGCCAGCTGAAGAAGCGGGTGCTGCGGTTCCTCGACCAGAAGGACGTCAAGCAGCTCTACCACCGGGTCGAGAAGGACTCCAAGAACTTCGGCCGCCTCTTCGTCCACTTCCGCTGGAAGTAGCGACGGCGGGCCTCAGTCCCACCAGCTGAGCACCGACACGGCGAGCATCCCCAGCGCCAGGACGGCGAGGAGGAACACCAGCACGCGGTGACGCGACCGGCTCGCCCGCCCGTCGGCAGGGTCGGCTTCCGCTCGGTCGCGGGCCACGGCTTCGGCGAGCCGCTCGATATCCGCGACCTGGCCGCCCGCGGTCAGCCCGACCGTCTCGGACACCTCGGGCAACGGTGGCGGCGGGGAGACGTCCTGCGTCTCGTACCGCGGCTCGATCCGCGGCGGCAGCCGGCGGAAGCGGTCGCTCATGCGGCCAGAGTGACAGACGAACGCCAAGGCCGGGAGTGGCCACCGTCGCGGCGGCCACTCCCGGCGCTGTCAGAGCGGATAGGTGCGGGCGACCGCGAGCATCTCCGAACTGTGCGAGCCGACCACCCCGACGTCCGCCGGGCGGGGCCGGAAGCCGGGCAGCGCGTCCAGGCCGTCGCTGGCGTCCATCGCGCGCAGCGCCACCTGTCCGGCCTTCGGCGTCACGGTCAGCGTCACCTCGATGCCCTCGGCAGGTGGGGCGTGGAAGACCACCCCGAAGCCCCACTTCCCGTCCCGCGCCTCGACCGGCACCGGGCGGCCGGCCACCTCGGCGCGCAGCACGGTCGCCGTCGCCGAGTCGACGTGCAGGCTGGCCAGCCGGACCGGGCGTTGCGGGGTGAGCCGCAGCCGCAGCGTGCGCTCGCCACCGGCGGTGCTGTCGGCGAGCACGTCCAGCTTCGGGGCGGGCAGGTTCGCCGCCTGTGCCGGGCCGCCGAGCAGGTCGCCGTCGCCCAGGCCGGGGAAGTCGTCGGCTACCGAGACCGGGCCGTCGACGTACTGACCGGTCCACGGCTGCGGGTCGGCCTCGTGGCTGAGCCAGCGGGCCTGGCCGGTGCCGGCGTCCAGGGCGTACATCAGGTGGGTGGGTGCGGGGTGCGCGGCGTCGAACCGGTCGACGGCGAGCCCGACCCCGGCGAACACCACCGCGGCGAGCGCGGCGGCCGCGGTCGGCAGCGCGCCGAGCCGGCGGGCGCGCAGCGCGACCAGGCCGCGCTGGCCGCCGGCCTGCGGGTGCAGCAGGTCCACCACCGGCAGCGCGGCCAGCCCGAGCAGCACCGCGACCAGCGCGGCCACCCCGCCCATCGCCATGCCGAGCGCCGGGAAGAGCAGCACCACCGTCGGGAGCAGGATGATCACGGCGACCGCGCCGGCCGCCGTCACCGCGACCACCGGCCACGGGCCGTCGAGCCGGGTGGCCAGCGCCGCCAGCCCGCCGAGCGCGCCGGCCAGGGCCGGCAGGGTGAGCAGGTACGCCCCGCCGGGTACCAGCACGGCGAGCAGCACCCCGAGCAGGGCCAGCCAGCCCAGCGCGCCGACCGCCAGCGCGGCCGGGCCGATCCGGCGGCGGGTCAGCGCGTACCAGGCGAACAGGATGGCGGCGGCCAGCGCCACCACGGCCAGCCGGTACCAGGTCGGCCGGTACGGGTCGAGCAGTTCGGCGTAGCCGGGCCGGATCGCGGTGACCGCCGCCCAGAGCAGTTGCGCGGCCACCGGGGCGGCCACGATCGGCACCAGCGCCAGCCCGAACCCGGCGACCAGCCGGCCGGTGGTGGCCCGGCCGCGCCGGCGGGTCAGCCAGCCGAGCGCGACCACCGCGGCCAGCGCGACCAGGGCCAGCGGCAGGATCAGCCAGCCGGGGTAGTGGACCAGCCCGCCGGGCACCGGGAAGTAGGTGGCGTCCTGGCCGGCGCGCAGCGTGGCCAGGTCGACCCGGCCGAACTCCCGGGCCAGGCCGAGCGCGTTGTCCCCGTGCTGCTGCAGGCTCGCCCGGTCCAGCGCGGCCGGGGTGTCCAGCGGCGTGTGGTAGATCGCTCCGCCGTCGATGTACGCCGAGTTCAGCCCGAGGAAGTCCTGGTCGAGGAACGCGGTGAAGTCGGTGTCGTTGGGCAGCGCCCGGTAGATCTCCACCGCGAACGAGGTGCCCACCGGGTGCGGCGCCGCCCGCCCGAAGACGTCCACCAGCTTCGCGTTGTTCCGGGACGTCTCGAACATGATCACCGGGCCGGTGGAACCGCGGGCCTCCAGGTTGAGCACCACCCCGCCGTCGGCGGCCAGCGGGTGGCTGGCGGCGAAGGCCGAGGCGCCGCAGAGGCACGCCTCCTCGGCATCGGTGAGCACGAAGACGATGTCGTTGCGCGGTCGCGGACCGGCTGCCAGCGCCCGGGCCACCTCCAGGATGGCCGAGGTGCCGGCGGCGTCGTCGTTGCCGCCCGGACCGGTCTGCACCGAGTCGTAGTGGGCGACCAGGAAGACCTTGCCGGTCGGGTCGGTGCCGGGCAGCCGGGCCACCACGTTGCGTACCCGGGCGAGGGTGGCGCCGCCGGCCGCGCCGCTGAGCTGGCCGGCCTCCGGAGCCACCGTGTCCTGCACCTCCGTCTCCAGGCCGAGCCCGCGCAGCACCCCCTCGACGTGGGTGCGGACCTGGTCGTTGGCCGGGCTGCCGGCCACGTGCGGCCGGGCCGCGATGACCTTGACGTTCTCGTACGCCCGCGCCGCGCTGAATTCGCCCGGCGGCGCGTCGGCCGGGCGCGGCGCCGGAGTGCGCAGGTCGAGCAGGGCGCCGGCACCGACGGCCAGCAGCGCGACCAGCGCCGC
>NZ_QGSW01000177.1:0-4453 GCF_003176715.1 Micromonospora sp. S4605 | reverse complement strand
CGGCCCGGCGGCCGACTCGCCCCGGCCCCGGCGGCGCTCCCGGCCGCGGCTCTCGCCGCGCCGGCCACCGCGGCTCTCGCCCCGGCGCGACCGGCCACCGCCGAGGTCCTCCTCGACCTCTGCCGACAGGCCCGCCCGGGTGCGCTCCGCGGTGGGCAGCGTGCCGGTGATGTCGCGGGAGATCTCCAGGTCGGTGTAGAGGTGCGGGGACGTGTGGTACGTCTCCGGCGGCTCCGGCATGTCCAGGCCCAGCGTCTTGTCGATGATCCGCCAGCGCGGCATGTCGTCCCAGTCGACGAAGGTCACCGCGACACCGGTCGCCCCGGCCCGGCCGGTGCGGCCGATCCGGTGGGTGTAGGTGTCCTGGTCCTCGGGGCAGTCGTAGTTGATGACGTGGGTGACGCCGCTGACGTCGATGCCACGGGCGGCGACGTCGGTGGCGACCAGCGTGTCGATCTTGCCAGCCCGGAACGCCCGGAGCGCCCGCTCCCGCGCGCCCTGCCCGAGGTCACCGTGCACGGCGGCCACCGCGAAGCCGCGGAAGTCGAGGTCCTCGGCGACCCGGTCGGCGGCCCGCTTGGTACGGGTGAAGATCATGGTCAGCCCGCGACCCTCGGCCTGCAGGATCCGCGCCACGATCTCGATCTTGTTCATCGAGTGGGTGCGGTAGGCCAGCTGCTGGGTCTGCGGCGACGGCCCGGTCTCGGCGGTGTGACCGGCGTGGATCGTCACCGGGTGGCGCAGGAAGCGCCGGGACAGGGCGACGATCGGGTCCGGCATGGTGGCCGAGAAGAGCATGGTCTGCCGGTCCTCCGGCAGCATCGCGAGGATCTTCTCGACGTCGTCCAGGAAGCCCAGGTCGAGCATCCGGTCGGCCTCGTCGAGCACCAGCGCGTGCACCCGGTCAAGGCGCAGGTGCTTCTGCTTGGCCAGGTCGAGCAGCCGGCCGGGCGTACCGACCAGGATCTCCACGCCCTTGCGCAGGGCGTCGATCTGCGGCTCGTACGCGACGCCGCCGTAGATCGGCAGCACCCGGACGCCCCGGGTGCGGCCCGCGGCGGCCAGGTCCTTGGCGACCTGGAGGCCCAGCTCGCGGGTGGGTACGACGACCAGCGCCTGGGGCAGGCCGTCCTCGCCACCCTCGCCCGGTGCGAAGACCCGCTCCAGCAGCGGTACGCCGAAGCCGAGGGTCTTGCCGGTGCCGGTGGGCGCCTGGCCGATCAGGTCGCTGCCGCGCAGCGCGATCGGCAGCGCGTACTCCTGGATCGCGAAGGCGCGGGTGATGCCCGAGGCGGCCAGCGCGTCGACGGTCTCCTGACGCGCGCCGAGCTGGGCGAAGGTCGGAGCCTCCGGTCGTACCGGGGCGGTGGGGGCCAGTTCCTGGCCGTCCATGAGTTCTTGGGTCAGCTCGCTCATATGGATTTGGGGGTGCCCTCTCGTGGGTGCGCCCCGTCATGTCCTCAGGGCGCGATCGGTATGGCGCGGGCCACACGGTCGGGGGCGGCAGACTGCCGAGCCGGACCGGGCCGCACGCGCGCCGCGGGTCGGACTGCGACCGGATCGGAGGCCGGCCGGATGAGCGCCCACGGCAACTGCTACATCCTACCTGAACCCCCTGGACGCCGTCCTGATTCCGGGATGGCACCCCGCACCCGGGGGCAAGTGATGTGACCCAGGTCACTGCCGTGCTGGCCGTCGGCGGCGTCCCCCACGAGTCGTCGGCGGGCGGTAGCCTGCGCTCGTGTCCGCCCCCGCCCCGCCCGGCCCCGCCGTCGTCGACCTGCTCGGCCTGGTGGCCCTCGGCGAGCTGCTCGCCTTCGAACGGATGGCCGCCGACGCGCGGCTCGCCCCCGACCTGCGCCGCCGGGCCGCGCTGGGCGAGATGGCGGCCGCCGAGATCGGCAACTACCGGCGGCTGGCCGACCGGCTCACCGCTCTCGGCGTGCTGCCCGACGACGCCATGGCCCCGTACGTCGCGCCGTTGCAGGCGTACCACGACTCGACCGAGCCGCGGGACTGGGCCGAGGCGGTCACCAAGGCGTACGTCGGCGACGCGATCACCGACGACTTCCTGCGCGAGATCGCCGTCGCGCTGGCCGAGCCGGACCGGCAGCTCGTCCTCGACGTGCTGCACGAGTCGCGCTACGCCGAGTTCGCCGCCGCCGAGATCCGGGCCGCCATCGAGCTGGACCCGCGGGTGGCCGGCCGGCTCTCGATGTGGGCGCGGCGGCTGGTGGGCGAGGCGCTGTCACAGGCCGGCCGGGTGGCCGCCGCCGACCGGGGCGCGCTCACCGCGCTGATCGCCCAGGGCGACAAGGTGGACGTGCAGGCGCTGTTCCGCCGGCTGACCGCCGCGCACACCGAGCGGATGGCCGCGGCGGGCCTGAACAACTGACGCGCCGGCCGGCGCCGCCCGTGGCGGCCGCGTGGTCCGCGGCAGGTGCGCGCGGTCACCTGCCGCGGACGGAGGGCCCGCTCAGCGGACGGTGAACCCGACCGCGCGCGGCGACGCCTCGGCGATCTCCACGTAGGCGACCTTGTCGACCGGGACGACGACCCGCCGCCCCTTCTCGTCGGTCAGGGACAGCGTGCCGGTGTTCTTCGCGATGGCGTCGGTCACGATCTGCTCGATCTCGGCCGGCGACTGCGCGCTCTCCAGAACCAGCTCGCGCGGCGCGTACTGCACGCCGATCTTGACCTCCACGGTGCCTCCTCAACTGGGGCGAAAAAGCCGCCGTGCGAAGGCTATCCGATCTCGGGGGTGGCGGTCAGGCTGACTCACCTTGCAGCGGGAAGCTGGCGATGCCGCGCCAGGACAGCGCCGCCACCAACGCCTCCGCCTCGGCCTTGGGCACCTGCCGGCCGCCGGCCAGCCAGAACTGCGCGGCGGTCTCGGCGGCGCCGACCAGGCCCGAGGCCAGCAGCTCGGCGTGCGCCCGGCTCACCCCGGTGTCCGAGATGATCGTGTCGGTGATCGCCGCGATGCAGCCCTGCTCGACCCGCTCCACCCGCTGCCGCACGGCCGGGTCGTTGCGCAGGTCGGACTCGAAGACCAGCCGGAACGCCTCGCTCTCGTGGTCGACGAAGTCGAAGTACGCGCGGACCGAGGCGCTGACCCGTTCCTTGTTGTCGTTGGTGCCGCGCATGGCCTCGTGCACCTTGGCCACGATGGCGTCGCAGTGGGTGTCGAGCAGCGCGAGGTACAGCTCCATCTTGCCCGGGAAGTGCTGGTAGAGCACCGGCTTGGAGACCCCCGCCCGCTCGGCGATGTCGTCCATCGCGGCGGCGTGGTAGCCCTGTGCGACGAACACCTCCTGGGCAGCGGCGAGCAGCTGCTTGCGACGCGCGGACCGGGGTAGGCGCGTGGGCCGGCCGGCGGTCTGGGCGCCGTTCCCCACAGCGGTCATGGGAACCTCCGAGTTTCCTGTGTACGAGCCGGCACTTTTCCCCCGAACCGGTCCGGGCTCGTGACCCGTCGCGGAATTGGCCCGCCGCTGTAACTTATCGCCACTGTCACCACACGGTAGCCTCAGCGGGGGCGACCAAGGAGCGCGCGGTGAGTGAATCAGGGCAACCCGGTGCCGCCACCCCGGGAGAGCACGGCGACGGGACGGGTCAGCAGGACGACCTGGCCCGTACCGGCAACGGGTGGGCGCCCGCACCGGCCGGCTGGGCCCGGGGCGGGGAGGCCGGTGGTTCCCGGGAGCCGGCGCCGTCCTGGCGCCAGCCCGAGCCGACCCTCGGCTGGGGCGCCTCCTCGCCCCGGCACGGCGACCTGCCGCCACCGCTGCCCGGCGTGCCCGCCGAGGCCCCGTCGACCCGGGTGAACGGCCGGCACACCAACGGCGTCGGCCAGCACCCGACCGAGCCGCCGGCCGACCGGTCGGCCCCGGTCAGCGCGCCGCCCGGCCGTGCGACGCCGGTGAGCGCCCCGCCCGGTCCGCTCGGCGACCCGCGCCGGGACTCCGACGGCGACCGCCTCGTGGTGCCGGCGCAGCGCCCCGCCCCGGCGGCCGAGCAGCCGGCCCCGCAGCACGGGTTCGCCGAGCCGGAGCCCGGCCCGGCCCGACACGCGTCGGACGACCCGCCGCACCGCTGGGCGGAGCCCGGCCCACCCACCTCCGCGCCGCCCGCCGTGCAGGTTCCGCCGGTCGGGACGACCGCCTCGGGGTTCGAGGTGCCGCCCGGGTTCCACGCGCCGACGCTCGACCGGTCCGCGGCCGGGGAACCGCCCAGCGCCGTCGATCCGCGCGGCTGGGGCGACCAGTTCCCGCCGGAGCAGTCCACCGCGGAGCCCCGCCCGGTCCCGCCGGGCAGCGACCGCACCGCCGGCCTCGACCGCGCGCTGAGCGCCGGTGACCAGGCCGGCCCGGCCGCCGGGCCGCCCGCCGACCGGACGCCGCCCGCCGAGCCCGACTGGTCCGGCCCGAACTGGAACCGGCCGAGCTGGGGC
>NZ_QGSW01000491.1:0-4469 GCF_003176715.1 Micromonospora sp. S4605 | reverse complement strand
CCCCTGTCCTGTGGAGGTCCCGTCATGCCCCACCGCCCGCTGGCCCGCGCCCTGGCCGCGCTGGTCGCCCTGTTCACCGCCGCGCTCGGCGCGGTGTTCCTGCCCGGCACCGCGCAGGCCGCCGCCACCGTCAACTACGTCGCCCTCGGCGACTCCTACTCCTCCGGCGTCGGCGCCGGCCCGTACGACTGGTCCGGCTGCCTGCGCAGCCAGAAGTCGTACGCCCCGCTCTGGGCCGCCGCCCACTCGGTGACCAGCTTCCGGTTCGCCGCCTGCGGCGGCGCGGTCACCGCCGACGTCATCGACGACCAGGTCGCCGCGCTCTCCAGCACCACCACCATGGTCACCATCACCATCGGCGGCAACGACGCCGGCTTCGCCGACGTGATCACCAGTTGCCGGTTCGGCAGCACCTCGACCTGCACCGACGCGGTCAACGACGCGAAGGCGTTCGCCACCGCGACGCTGCCCGGCCGGCTCGACGCCACGTACGCCGCGATCCGGCAGCGGGCGCCGAACGCCCGGCTGATCGTGCTCGGCTACCCGCGCCTGTTCGAGACCACCAGCTGCGGGTGGCTGGCGATGAGCGTCTACAAGCGCACCATCCTCAACGAGGCCGCCGACCTGCTCGCCACCGTCATCGCCGGCCGGGCGGGCGCCGCCGGGGCCACCTTCGTCGACACCCGCCCGCACTTCGCCGGGCACGGGGTCTGCGGTGCCGACCCGTGGATCCGCGATGTCAGCGGGGTGATCGAGGCGTACCACCCGGACGCCGACGGCTACCGGTACGGCTACCTGCCGGCGCTGACCTCGGTCACCGGCTGAGGCGTACCACTGACGGCGGCCGACACTCCACCCCGGAGCGTCGGCCGCCCCGGCCGGCGGGGCCGCCGCCGTGCTGTCAACGAGCCGACACCGGCCCCGTCCGCGACCGTTGCGGCCCAGCTCAGTTAGGCGTCGCGGGGACCGGACGTCGGCGGCGGGAGCAACGGGTGGGCAGGCTCGCTTCGGTGTACGGGCAGGCGGTCGCCGCGCACCGGGCCGGCCGGGCGCACCTCGACGCCGCCCGCCGGGCGGTGGACACGGCGGACCAGCCGATCGCTCCCGCCGACCTGGTCGCCCGGCTGGCCCGCCTCGGCGACGCGCTGGCCACCCCGACCCCGCTGCCCGGCACCCCGGCCTGCGTCCGGATCGGATCGGCGTCCACCCCCGACGGCGACTTCCCGGCCCTGGTGCCGCTCGGCGCCGGCCACCACCTCGTGCTCGACCCGGACGCCCGCGATCCCCGGGTCGCCGGGTTGCTGCGTGCCGTGCTGCTGCGGCTGCTCGCCGCCACCCCGCCTGGCGGCGTCCGGGTCGCCGTCCTCGATCCCGCCGGCCGCGACCACGCCGGACCCGGCTCCGCCAGCCGTGACCGCCCTGGACCCGGCCCCGCAAGCCGCGACCACGCCGGATCCGGCGTCGACGCCCACGATCCCGCCGGGGCCGACCCGGGGCGGACCGGGTTCGCCGGTCCGCTGGGTCCGCTGATCGACCTCGGCGTGCTGATGCCGCCGGCGACCGGCGCGGCCGAGGTCGACGCGCTGCTCGACACCGTGCAACGGCACGCCCGTGCCGTCGAGCCGGCCCGGGAACTGCTGGTCGTCCTCGCCGCGTCGGTCGCCGGATCCGCTGTGGCCCGGCTCGCCGCGCTCACCGAGCGCGGCCCGGCCGCCGCGGTCTGCGTCCTGGCCGCCGGCTGGCCGGCGGCTGAGCCCCCACCGGCCCGCACCACCCGGGTCCGGCTGGCCGAGCGGTACGCCCACGTCGGCGACCCGCCGGGCGTGCCGTTCAGCGCCGACGGCAGCGGCCTGGCCGCCCCGGTGCTGCTCGACGGCGACCCGCCGGCCGCCGAGGTGGCCGCCCTCGCCGAGCGCCTGAGCGCACCCGGGAACGGGGTGGAGGTGGCCGCGCTGCTGCCGGAGCGCCGCTGGACCGGCTCGGCGGCCGGCGGTCTGCGTACCGTGATCGGCCGGGTCGGCCCGGAACCCGTCGCCGCCGCCCTCGACCGGGCCACCCCGCACTGGCTGGTCGACGGGTCCGCCGGCCGGGCGTCCTTCCTGCTCACCATGGTGCACGGGCTGGCCGCCCGCTACGCCCCGGCCGACCTCCGGTTCCATCTGCTCGACGCCACCGGCCGGGCCGGCTTCGCCGACCTCGCACCTACCGCGGCCGATCCGTCCTGGCTGCCGCACGCCCGCTCGGTCGGCATCGAGCCCGACCGCGAATACGGCGTCGCCGTGCTGCGTGACCTGCGCCGCGAACTGCGTCGCCGGGTCGCGGCTCGGAAACGGCACGGCGTCGCCGCAGCGGCGGACCAGCCCCGGATCGTGGCGGTGGTCGACGGATTCGAGGGACTGCTCGCCGGGGGCGACACGCTGGCCCGCGAGGCGACCGACCTGCTGGTCGAACTGGTCCGCGCTGGCGGCCTGGCCGGGATGCACCTGGTGCTGGCCGGCCCGAACCCGCCCGGGGCGCTTCCCGGCCGGGTCGCGGCGGCCCTCGGGCGGTTCGCGCTGCGCGTCGCGCTGCCCGGCGAGCCGCGCGACGCTGTCGCCGACCCGCCGGCCGGCTCGGCCCTGCTCAGCGCACCACCCCATGCCACGCGCGCCGTCGCGCACCGGCCCGCGACCGGCGCGGACGCCGCCGTGCGGTTGCCCGACGAGCAAGCCGCCGCCGTGCGGTTGCCCGACGCGCACAGCGCCGCCGTGCGGTTGCCCGACGAGCAAGCCGCCGTCGTGCGGTTGCCCGACGCGCAGACCGCCGCCGGCGAGCTGGCCCGGCTGCGCCGCGAGCTGTGGCAGGCCCGCCCGACCGGCTCGCGCCCGCCGTCGTTCTTCGCGGGGCACGCGACAGTGCGCGTCGAGGAGGACGCCACGTTCGCCGGGTTGCGGCCCGGTGGTCGGCGTCCACTGGCCCTGGTCGGCCGGACCGTCGACGTGGACGGCACCTCCGCGCTGTTCATCATGGACGCCGCCCCCGGCCGGCACCTGGCCGTGGTCGGCGCCTCGGCCACCGGCGCGGCGGTGCTGCGGGCGGCCACCCTGAGCCTCGCCCGGCAGCACGCCCCGGGCGACGCCCGGTTCCTGCTCGCCCCGCTGACCGGCCCGACCCACTCCGCCGCCGAGGACACCGCCACGACGCTGGCCGCCGCCGGCCACCCGGTCGTCCGACTCGACACCGCCGGCCTGCGCGCCTACCTCGCGGCTCTCGCCGCGGCCTGCCCCGGGGCCACCTCAGGCTCGCCCGTCGGCCCCGCAGACGGGTCGGCCGGGGGCGTTGCCGCCTCGGCCCCCGCTGCCGGCCGGACCTACCTCCTGGTCTTCGGGGCGGACGCCGCGCACGAGGTGCTGGCGACGGCCGACCCGGAGACCGGCCGGACCGGCCACGACGACCTGCGCGCGCTGCTGCGCCACGGGCCCGGCCACGGCGCGCACCTGCTCGGCTGGTGGCGTGGGCTCGGCCCGCTCGCGCGCGACCTCGGCGACGCCCGGGAGCCGGAGGACCTCGCCTGCCTGGTCGCGCTGGACGTGCCCGGCGACGAGCTGGGTGCCTACCTCGGCGTGCCCGACCTGTGGTCGCCCCGGCCCGGCCGAGGGCTGCTGGTCGACCGGCACGACCAGCGCACCCGGCTGATCGTGCCGTTCACCAGGCGCGAGTCGGACGGGGAGGGCTGAGCGGATGTCCTTCGCCGAGTACGCGGCGCTGGCCCGGCAACTGGCCGAGCTGCGGCCGCCGGCCGGGCGGGAGGGTGCCGCGGGCCGCCGCCGCAACCTGCCCGCCGCCGCTGAGCACCTGGAACGCCGGCTCACCGCCCAGGGCGAGCGCCTCGACCAGCTCGGCCGGGCGATCGGCCAGCGGCCGGCCACCCCGCCGCCGACCACCGCAGCACCGACCGGCCCGGCCGGCTCGCCGGGCACCCCCGACCCCGGGGCAGGGGAGACCGGCGGCGCAGCCGCCGCGCCGGGGCGGCCGGCCGTCGGGGCGTACGCCCAGGTGGGGGAGACCCCGGCGGAGGTCGACCCGGCGGTCGAGCTGGAGTTGGCGCGGCGCTGGGCCGACGAGGCCGACCGGTACGGCCAGCGGGCCGAGCTGCTGGCCCGGCGACCGGCGCTGCTGCCGGACTGGTCACCGACGGCCCGGGCGGCCGGCGTGCACCTGGTCGCCGCGGGCATCGTGGCCCTGGTCCTCATCGCCGTGGTGCTGATCGCCGGCGTGGCGCCGCGCGACGCCGGGTGGCTGGTCGCCGGGGCGCCGGTCGTCGGGTGGGTGGTGCTGCGGCGGTGGGGGAGACCGGTGCTGACCGGGCCGGGCGACGGTCAGCGGGCGGTCCTGACCCGGGCGGCCTTGACCAGCCGGGCGAAACGGACGTCGAAACACGGGTAGTCCTCGCCGCAGCCGCAGAGCCAACGGGTCACCACCCGGGGCGG
>NZ_QGSW01000021.1:0-4490 GCF_003176715.1 Micromonospora sp. S4605 | reverse complement strand
CCCCGGAGGAGGCCGCCGCCCTCGACCGCGGGGACCGCCGCACCTCCCCGGCCTGACCCAGCCGTCCACGAGCTCGCACTGCCCCGCCCTCGGCGTGACGGACGGAGGGCGCGGACGGCGGGCCGGTACCGCAGGATCGCGGAACGGCGGGGCGGGAGGTTGGCCGGATCGTTCCGCAGCGGGGCAGGATGGTGTCTGCCGCCCCGGCCCCCGGCCAGCCAGGATTCAGGTCATGAGCAGAGCAGCACTCGTCGTCATCGACGTCCAGGAGTCCTTCCGGCAGCGCCCGATCTGGGCGTACGCCTCGAACCCCGACATCGTCGGCGCGGTCGGCCGGCTGGTCGCCGCGGCGCGGGACCGGGGCGACGTGGTGGTCTGGGTCCTGCACGCCGAACCCGGCAGCGGCGGCGTCTTCGACCCGGCGAACGGGCACGTCCGGCTGATCGACGGGCTGGCGCCGGCGGCGGGGGAGCCGACCCTGGTGAAGACCTCGCACAACGCGTTCACCACCACCAACCTCCAGCAGGTGCTGACCCTGGCCGGCATCCGCGACGTCACCGTCTGCGGGATCCGCACCGAGCAGTGTGTGGAGACCACCGCCCGGGTCGGCTGCGACCTCGGCTACGAGATGACCTTCGTGACCGACGCCACGGTGACCTTCCCGACCCCGCACCGGGACCTGCCGGAGACCGCCACCCTGGCCGAGATCCTCGCCGACCCGCGCACCCTCTCCACCGACGAGATGATCGCCCGCACCGAGTACGCGCTGGCCGGCCGGTTCGCCACCGTCCGGACGGTGGCCGAGGTGACCGGCGCGGTCCCGGCCGGCGCGCGGGGCTGAGCCGTGGCCCGGGTCGTCTTCCTGCTGGTCCCGCAGCTGCACCTGCTGGACCTCGCCGGGCCGGCCCAGGTCTTCTCCGCCGCCGCCGACCTCGGGTACGACTACCGGCTGCACTACGTCGCCGACCGGCCGCAGGTCCCGACCGTGCAGGGCGTACCGCTGGTGGCCGGGCTGGACTGGCCCGAGCTGACCCGCGACGATCTGGTGGTCGTACCCGGGTGGCGGACCAGCGCGCACGGCCCGCAGGGGCCAGTCGGCCCGGACGACCTGCGGCGGCTGGCCGAGCACCACGCCCGGGGCGGCACAGTGGCCAGCGTCTGCGCCGGCGCGTACGCCCTGGGCCGGGCCGGCCTGCTCGACGGCCGGCGCTGCACCACCCACCACGACGTGCAGGACGACCTGGACCGGCGGTTCCCGGCGGCCCGGGTGGTCCGCGACGTGCTCTACGTGGTCGACGACCGGGTGGTCACCTCGGCCGGCATCGCCAGCGGCATCGACGTGGCGCTGCACCTGGTGGCCACCCGGCACGGCCCGTCGGCGGCCGCCCGGATCGCCCGGACGATGGTCGTCTACGCCCGGCGCAACGGCCACGAGCAGCAGGCCAGCGCCATGATGCGGTACCGCTCGCACCTGTCCGACGCGGTGCACCGGGTGCAGGATCTGATCGACTCCCGGTTCGCCGAGCCGCTGCCGCTGGCCGAGCTGGCCGCCGCCGGCGGGGTCGCCGAGCGCACCCTGACCCGGCTGTTCCGCCAGGCCACCGGGCTGACCCCGCTCGGCTACCAGCAGCTGTTGCGGGTGGAGCGCGCCGAGCACCTGATCGGGCACGGCAGCACCGTGGAGGCGGCGGCCCGCACAGTCGGGTTCACCGACGCCCGCATGCTGCGCCGGCTGCGGGCCCGAGCGACCCGGAGCCCGCGCCCGCCGGGTGGTAGTAGTCGTCCCGGGACCGGAACTCCACCGGCAGCGATCCGGGCAGCGTGATCCGGCCGTCGCCGGCCAGCGGCCCGCCGCCGGCGCGCAGCCGCAGCACGTCCCGCTCGGCCGGGGAGAGGTCGACCAGCTGCGGCCGGGTCAGCCGGAACGCCGCCACCGACCGGCGTACCTGCCGGGCCAGTTCGGTGACCTCGTCGGCCGGGCCGGCCAGGGCGAGCGCCGGCTGCCAGATGGTGCGCAGCGCGTCGCAGACCACCAGCAGCTCGGCCGGCCGGTCCGGCCCGGCCGGCACCAGCTCCAGCCGGGACGGCCACTGCCAGCGGATCTGACCACTGACCAGGCCCGGCGTCCGGACCCGGTGGCGGTGCCGGGCGGTGTCCCGTGCCCCGCCGACCACGGCGAGCTGCCACCCACCGCCGGCGTACGCGATCCGCCGGTCGGTGACGGTCACCGCCACCGCCGCCGGCAGCGCCCACCGCTGCCACGCCTCGGTCGGGCCGAGCAGGTAGCCGGCGGCGTGCAGCCGGTGCCGCCACAGCACCCGCTCGCCCGGCTCGGGCACCAACTCGTGGCGCCGGTCGAGCACCGGGGCGACGTCGTCGTCCGGGGCGTCGAACCGGTGCGGACCGATGAAGAAGGGGGACGCGTCGTCGTGCATGGTCAGGATCTCCCGGAGCAGACGGCCTTACCCACCGAGCGTCGCCGAACCGGACCACGGTGTCATGACACCCGTTAGGGGGTCGGCCGGTCGTGGGACGCCTGTGACCGGTAGATGCCGATCTCCTCCGGGCGGATGAGGCCGTCCTCGATCGCCCGGGCGAGCAGCGCCGCCTTCGTCGCGGCCGGCCGCCCCGCCCGGGTGTACTTGATCCGCGCCCGGTCGACGTACTGCTTGACCGTGTGTTCGCTGATCCGCATCCGGCGGGCCACCGAGGCCTTCGACATCGACTGGAACCACAGCAGCAGCGCCTCGCGTTCCTTGTCGGACAGCACGGGCCGGTCCGGGCGGGCGTCGCCGACGATCGCCCCGGCCAGCGCCGGCGGCACGTACGGGCGGTCGCTGGCGGCGGCCAGCACGGTGGCCACGCAGTGCTCCCGGCCCTCGTGCTTGGCGAGGAACGCCACCGCCCCCGCGTCCAGCGCGGCGAGCATGGTCTCCGGGTCGGTGTGCTCGGAGTAGACCACCACCCGCCGGCCCGCCGCGCTCAGCTCGGCGAGCTTGTCCAGCGCCATCCGACCGTGCAACCGCAGGTCGAGCAGGATCACGTCGGCGGTCGGGGCGGCCTGCAGCACCTCGTCCGGGTCGTCGCCGGTGGCCAGTACGGTCAGCCGGGGCTCGGTCGCCAGCCAGGCCCGTACCCCCTCGACCACCACCGGATGGTCGTCGACGATCGCCACGCCCACCGGTCGCTCGCCGGTCACCGGTGCCACCGGGTCTGCGTCCATGTGATCTCCCCGTCGTTTTCGTAGCGCAGTTCCACCAGGTCGTCGCCGTCGCCGCCGCAGGCCGGCGACGGCCCGGTGCCAGGGGGACCGTCCCGGTCCGGCGTGACCAGGCTGACCACCACCTCCGCCGGCCCGGCGACCACGGTCAGCCGGGCCCAGTCGCGGGCGCCGGCCAGGGCGGCGGTGGGCGGGTCGACCAACCGCCGGCGGACCTCGACCGGCAGCGGCGGCGGCGTGCCGATGGTGACCAGGTCGATCGGCAGGCCGCTGCGTTCGGCCAGGTCCGCGGCCGCCCGCAGCTCGTGCAGCAGCGGGTCGGGCACGTCGTCGGACTCGGCGATGAGCCGGCGCAGCCGGGCTGCGGCCAGCACGCAGCGGCGCTGCACGTCCGGGTCGGCCGGGTCGGCCCGCCCGTCGGCGAGTTCGGCGAGCACCTGCTCGGCGGTCCCGCTGACCAGCGCCAACCGTTCCCGGCGGTCCCGGCGGGCCCGCTCGGCGGCGTCCCGTTCCGCCGCCATCGCATGCGCCGCCGCGGCGGAGGCGGCCCGCTCCCGGGCCAGCGTGGCGATCACCGCGCCGCCCACGAAGACCGCCACCGGCAGCGACAGGGTGCCGTAGACGTACATCGCGTAGCGGGCCAGGTCGGCCGGGGCGGTCGCGCCGTGGCCGAGCACGGCGGCCAACGCGATCAGCGAGTGCGCGGCCAGCAGGGCGAGCAGCCCGATCACCCGCCGCCCCCAGAGCACCAGCACGAAGAACCAGCCGAGGGTGCCCCAGACCCAGTTGGCGGCGGTGAAGAGCTGCCGCTCGCCGGCCGCGGCGAAGACCGCCACGTCGACCACCAGCAGCAGCGCGGCCAGCGGCCAGGCCGGCAGCGGGGCGCCGCGCAGCAGTCGTACGCCGGCCAGCGCGCCGGTCGCCGCGACGACCAGCCAGCCGGTCGCCACCACCGCCGGGGCCGCGAGGTCCGCCCGGGCCGCCAGCACCGCCGGCAGCCCGATCGCGGCGTGCCAGGCGAGCGCGATCGCCACCACCACGATCCGGGCGCCCCGGTCGGAGGCGCTGGCCACGGCGGCCGCGGCCTGTCGCGCCTCGACCGCCACCGGCACGGCCACCGTCGGCCCGGTCGACTCGGTGCTTGTCGGATCGGCCGACGTGGCTTGAGCGGTGTCAGTGGACATCGGACCACTCCAGCCGGATGCGGGTGCCGGCGCCGGGGGTGGAGTCGACGATGGCCCGCCCGCCCACGCCCGCCATCCGGCTGGAG
>NZ_QGSW01000369.1:0-4492 GCF_003176715.1 Micromonospora sp. S4605 | reverse complement strand
CTCGTGGGCGGCGTAGTGGCCGCCGACCTCGCCGCGCCCGTCGACGTCCGCCTCGTACGCCGTCCAGCGCACGATGTTGGCGTGGTCGCGCTCGGCGAAGCGGCGGATCGACTGGAAGTCGCCGGGGAACATGGCCAGCGCGGTCGGCACCGTGGTCGGCCCCTCGGGCTGCTCACCGGCGTGCGCGTCCTCCCAGTAGAACCGGATGGCCGAGCCGGCGGTGCCGGTGAACCAGTAGAGCGCCACGTTGGCCACGACGAACTCGTCGTCCAGGCTCTCGTCGAACAGTTGGGCGTTCCAGGCCAGCAGCCCGACCGGCGAGTCGGCCAGCGCGAACGCCAGGGTCTGCGGCTGCTGGCTGTGCACCTGGTTGAAGGAGAACTTGTTCTCGTAGAACCACTGGAGGTGCTTGAGCGCCGCCTGGTCGGCCGCGGAGAGGTCGGCGAACTCGGCCGGGTCGCCGGACGGGAACGAGAAGAGCTGGGTGACGTGCACGCCGAGCACGTGCTCCGGGTCGATCCGGCCCAGCTCGGGCGAGATGAGCGAGCCACCGTCGTTGCCGACCGCGCCGTAGCGCTCGTACCCCAGGCGGCTCATCAGCTCGGCCCAGGCGCGGGCGGTGCGGTAGCGGTTCCAGCCGGCCTCGCCGGTCGGGCCGGACCACCCAAAGCCCGGGATCGACGGGATGACCAGGTGGAACGCCGGCGCCGCCGGGTCGGTGGGCTCGGTCAGCGGGGCGATCACGTCCAGGTACTCCAGCACCGAGCCGGGCCAGCCGTGGGTGAGCACCAGCGGGGTGGCGTCCGGCCGGGAGGACCGGACGTGCAGGAAGTGCACCCGCTGGCCGTCGATCTCGGTGACGAACTGCGGGTGGGCGTTCAGCCGGGCCTCGACGGCCCGCCAGTCGAACGTCTCCAGCCAGTAGGTGGCCAGGCCGCGGACCCGGTCGGTGGTCATCCCGTACGCGCCGCCGACGCCGGGCAGCTCGCCGGGCCAGATGGTCCGGCGCAGCCGGTCGGCCAGGTCGTCCAGGGCGGCCTGCGGGATCTCGACGCGGAACGGGCGGATGGCGGTGCCGGTCATGGTTGCTCCTTCAGAACGGAATGTTTCGTTCCGTTTCAACATAGCAGAGCGGAACGATCCGTTCCACTGCTAATCTCGATCCATGCCGAACCCGACCGGAAACGCCGCCGCGCCGCTGGCCGGCCGCCGCGCGCAGGCCGCCCGCAACGACGCGGTGATCCTGGAAGCGGCGCGCGCCGTCTTCCTCGACGACCCGAAGGCCCCGATCGCCGCCGTCGCCGACCGCGCCGGCGTCGGCATCAGCGCCCTCTATCGCCGGTACGCGGGCAAGGAGGACCTGCTCCGCCGGCTCTGCCACGATGGGCTGCGCCGGTACGTCGCCGAGGCCGAGGCGGCGCTCGCCGAGCCGGATGGCTGGCGGGGCTTCACCGGCTTCCTGGAGCGCGTGGTCGACGCCGACGTGCACTCGCTCACCGTCCACCTGGCCGGCACCTTCACCCCGACCGAGGAGATGGGCCGGGACGCGCAGCGCGCCAACGACCTGACCGTGACGCTGGTCGAGCGGGCCCACGCCACCGGTCGGCTGCGACCCGACGTGGTGACCCAGGACGTCGGGCTGCTGCTGGAGGGTTGCGCCGCACTGCGCGTACCCGATCAGGAGCGGACCCGGCAACTGCGCCGGCGCCACCTGGCGGTGCTGCTGGCCGGCCTGGCCGTGACCGACCCCCCGCTGCCCGGCCCGCCGCCGGCGGCGGGCGAGTTCGCCTGGCGCTGGCGCCGCTCCGAGTGACTCAGCTCACACCGCCAGGGTTGAGCGGAATAGGCTCAACTCTGGTTGTGTCCTTTCCAGTGGACACGCCGATCCGGGGGAGCCCATGAACACGGAACGCCTCACCACCAAGAGCCGCGAGACGATCACCGGTGCCGTCGCGCTGGCGAACCAGCGCGGCCACGCCACCGTGGAGCCCTGGCACCTGCTGCTGTCACTGCTGGACACCGAGGGGTCGACCGCCGCCGGCCTGCTGCGCGCCGTCGGGGCCGACCCGGCCGACCTGCGCCGGGCCGCCCAGCGCGCGGTCGACGCGCTGCCCGCCGCGCGGGGCTCCAGCATCGCCGAGCCGACCCTGGCCCGCGAGTTCGTCAACGCCATCGGCGCCGCCGAGCAGATCGCCCGGCCGCTGGGCGACGAGTACACCTCCACCGAGCACCTGCTCGCCGGCCTGGCCCGGGTGGGCGGCGCGGTGTCCGGCGCTCTCAAGTCCGCCGGCGCGACCGAGGAGAACCTGGTCGCCGCCTTCCCGACCGTGCGCGGCGGGGACCGGCGGGTGACCACCGCCGACCCGGAGCAGACCTACCAGGCGCTGGCCAAGTACGGCGTCGACCTGACCGCCAGCGCCCGGGACGGCAAGATCGACCCGGTCATCGGCCGGGACTCGGAGATCCGCCGGGTGATCCAGGTGCTGTCCCGGCGTACCAAGAACAACCCGGTGCTGATCGGCGAGCCCGGCGTGGGCAAGACGGCCATCGTCGAGGGGCTGGCCCAGCGGATCGTGGCCGGCGACGTGCCGGAGTCGCTGCGGGACAAGAAGCTCGTCTCGCTCGACCTGGGCGCGATGGTCGCCGGCGCGCAGTACCGCGGCCAGTTCGAGGAGCGGCTGAAGTCCGTGCTGGAGGAGATCAAGAACTCCGACGGGCAGGTCATCACGTTCCTCGACGAGCTGCACACCGTGGTCGGCGCCGGCAAGGGCGAGGGCTCGATGGACGCCGGCAACATGCTCAAGCCGATGCTGGCCCGCGGCGAGCTGCGGATGGTCGGCGCGACCACGCTGGACGAGTACCGCGAGCACATCGAGAAGGACCCGGCGCTGGAGCGCCGCTTCCAGCCGGTGCTGGTCGGCGAACCGACCATCGAGGACACCATCGGCATCCTGCGCGGTCTCAAGGAGCGCTACGAGGTGCACCACGGCGTACGGATCACCGACGCCGCACTGGTCGCCGCCGCGTCCCTCTCCGACCGCTACATCACCGACCGGTTCCTGCCGGACAAGGCGATCGACCTGGTCGACGAGTCCGCGTCCCGGCTCCGGATGGAGATCGACTCCCGGCCGGTCGAGGTGGACGAGATCGAGCGGGCGGTGCGCCGCCTGGAGATCGAGGAGATGGCGTTGGCCAAGGAGCCGGACGCCGCCTCCGCCGAGCGGCTGGAACGGCTGCGCAAGGAACTGGCCGACAAGCGTGAGCAGCTCACCGCGCTGTCGGAGCGCTGGCAGCTGGAGAAGAGCCACATCACCAAGCTCTCCACCGCCAAGGAGGAGCTGGAGCGGCTCGGCGGCGAGGCCGAGCGGGCCGAGCGCGACGGTGAGCTGGAGCGCGCCGCCGAGCTGCGCTACGGCCGGATCCCCGCGCTCAAGGCCGACCTGGCCAAGGCCGAGGAGGAGCTGGCCCGCCTGCAGGCCGACGGCGCGATGCTCAAGGAGGAGGTCGGCGCGGACGACATCGCCGCCGTGGTCGCCTCCTGGACCGGCATCCCCGCCGGCCGGCTCTTGGAGGGCGAGACGGCCAAGCTGCTGCGGATGGAGGAGTCGCTGCGCGCCCGGGTGGTCGGCCAGGCCGAGGCGGTGGGCGCCGTCTCCGACGCGGTCCGCCGCGCCCGCGCCGGCGTGGCCGACCCGGACCGGCCGACCGGCAGCTTCCTCTTCCTCGGCCCGACCGGCGTCGGCAAGACCGAGCTGGCCAAGGCGCTCGCCGAGTTCCTCTTCGACGACGAGCGGGCAATGGTCCGCATCGACATGAGCGAGTACGGCGAGAAGCACTCCGTCGCCCGCCTGGTCGGCGCCCCGCCCGGCTACGTCGGCTACGAGGAGGGCGGCCAGCTCACCGAGGCGGTGCGCCGCCGGCCGTACTCGGTGATCCTGCTGGACGAGGTGGAGAAGGCCCACCCGGACGTCTTCGACATCCTGCTCCAGGTGCTCGACGACGGTCGGCTCACCGACGGGCAGGGCCGCACGGTGGACTTCCGCAACGCGATCCTGATCCTCACCTCCAACCTCGGGTCGTCGGTGATCAGCGACCTGACGCTGGCTGAGGAGCAGCGCCGGGAGGGCGTCCTCGCGGTGGTCCGGTCGCACTTCAAGCCGGAGTTCCTCAACCGGCTGGACGACATCGTGGTGTTCGCCGCTCTCCAGGGCGCCGACCTGCGGGCCATCGTGGACATCCAGCTCGACCGGATGCGCAAGCGGCTCGCCGACCGCCGGCTAAGCCTGGAGATCACCGACGCCGCCCGCGAGTGGCTGGCCGACCACGGGTACGACCCGATCTACGGCGCGCGCCCGCTGCGCCGGCTGGTGCAGTCCGCCATCGGCGACCAGCTCGCCAAGGCCATCCTGGCCGGCCAGATCCGCGACGGCGACACGGTGAAGGTCGACCTGGCCGACCCCAAGGACTCCCTCACGGTGACGGCGCCCTGACC
>NZ_QGSW01000441.1:0-4502 GCF_003176715.1 Micromonospora sp. S4605 | reverse complement strand
GGGTGGCGTGGTGGGCATCCGTACCTTCATCCAGGGTTGGCCGGTCTACCGGCAGCTCACCGGCACCGACCCGCTGGGCCGGGGCGCCGCGGCGGAGTCGACGCGTTCGGCGGAGTTGACCGCGCGTACCGAGACCGCCGACAGCGTGGCCCGCTCGGTCTGCCCCTACTGTGCGGTGGGCTGTGGGCAGCGGGTGTACGTCAAGGACAACCGGGTCAGCCAGATCGAGGGCGACCCGGACAGCCCGATCTCCCGTGGCCGGCTCTGCCCGAAGGGTGCGGCCAGCAAGAGCCTGGTGACCAGCCCGCTGCGGCAGACGAAGGTCCGCTACCGCCGGCCGTACGCCACGGAGTGGGAGGACCTGGATCTCGACGTCGCGCTCGACATGATCGCCGACCGGGTGCTCGCCGCGCGTGAGCAGACCTGGGAGGACGTGGACAGCGAGGGCCGGCCGCTGAACCGCACCCTGGGCATCTCCAGCCTGGGCGGGGCGACGCTGGACAACGAGGAGAACTACCTCATCAAGAAGCTGTTCACCGCGATGGGGGCGCTCCAGATCGAGAACCAGGCCCGGATTTGACACTCCGCCACCGTCCCCGGTCTGGGGACCAGCTTCGGTCGCGGCGGCGCGACGGACTTCCAGCAGGACGTGGCGAACGCTGACGTGATCGTCATCCAGGGCTCGAACATGGCCGAGGCCCACCCGGTGGGCTTCCAGTGGGTGATGGAGGCCAAGCGGCGCGGCGCCAAGGTCTTCCACGTCGATCCGCGGTTCACCCGGACCAGCGCGCTCGCCGACGCGTACCTGCCGATCCGGGCCGGCTCGGACATCGCCCTGCTCGGCGGGGTGGTGAACTACATCCTGAGCAACGAGCTGGACTTCCGGGAGTACGTGCTGGCGTACACCAACGCCGCGACGATCGTCAGCGAGGACTTCGTCGACACCGAGGACGGGGACGGTTTCTTCTCCGGCTACGACCCGGACACCGGCACGTACCAGCGGACCAGCTGGCAGTACGCGGGCCAGGAGACCCGGGCCGGGACGGCGGCGGAGGAGACCGACCGGGAGCGGGACAGCGCGGCCGGGCTGCGGCACGAGTCGCACGGCGCGCCGATCTCGGGCCGCAACCAGCGGGACGAGACGTTGCAGCATCCGCGCTGCGTCTACCAGATCCTCAAGCGGCACTTCGCCCGCTACACGCCGGAGATGGTGGAGCGGGTCTGCGGCGTACCGCGGGAGAAGTTCCTCGAGCTGGCGCGGGCCTGGACGGAGAACTCGGGCCGGGAGCGGACCGGCGTGCTGATCTACTCGGTCGGCTGGACCCAGCACAGCGTCGGCGTGCAGTACATCCGCACCGGCGCGATCATCCAGCTGCTGCTGGGCAACGTGGGCCGGCCCGGTGGTGGGGTGCTGGCGCTGCGCGGGCACGCCAGCATCCAGGGCTCCACCGACATCCCGACGCTGTTCAACCTTCTGCCCGGCTACCTGCCGATGCCGCACCACGCCGACCACCCGACCTTCGACCAGTGGGTGGACAGCATCCGGCACCCCGGCCAGAAGGGGTTCTGGGGCAACGCGCGGGCCTACGGCGCGAGCCTGCTCAAGGCGTACTGGGGGGAGGCGGCGACGCCGGAGAACGACTTCTGCTACGGCTACCTGCCCCGGATGACCGGCGACCACGGCACCTACCAGCAGGTACTGAACATGATCGACGGCAAGGTGAAGGGCTACTTCCTGCTCGGCCAGAACCCGGCGGTCGGCTCGGCGCACGGCCGGGCGCAGCGGCTCGGCATGGCGAACCTGGACTGGCTGGTGGTCCGTGACCTGTTCATGATCGAAAGTGCCACGTTCTGGCGGAACAGCCCCGAGGTGGCCACCGGCGAGATCGTCCCGCAGGAGTGCCGCACCGAGGTGTTCTTCCTGCCCGCCGCGTCGCACGTGGAGAAGGAGGGCACCTTCACCCAGACCCAGCGGCTGCTGCAGTGGCGGGAGAAGGCGCTCGACCCGCCGGGCGACTGCCGTTCCGAGCTGTGGTTCTTCTACCACCTGGGGCGCAAGCTGCGGGAGAAGCTGGCCGGCTCCCCGCACCCCCGCGACCGGGCCCTGCTCGATCTGGCCTGGGACTATCCCACGGACGGTCCGTTGGCCGAGCCGAGCGCCGAGGCGGTGCTGCGCGAGATCAACGGGTACGAGGTGGCGACCGGCCGTCCGTTGTCGTCGTTCACCGAGGCGCGCGACGACGGGTCCACCGCCGTGGGCTGCTGGATCTACACCGGGGTGTACGCCGACGGGGTCAACCAGGCGGCCCGCCGCAAGCCCGGGCACGAGCAGAACTGGGTGGCCGGCGAGTGGGGCTGGGCGTGGCCGGCCAACCGGCGCACCCTCTACAACCGCGCCTCCGCCGACCCGCAGGGGCGGCCGTGGAGCGAGCGGAAGAAGTACGTCTGGTGGGACGCCGACGCCGGCGAGTGGACCGGTTACGACGTGCCGGACTTCGAGAAGACCAAACCGCCGACGTACCGGCCGCCGGAGGGCACGTCCGGTCCGGCCGGGATCGCCGGTGACGACGCGTTCGTCATGCAGAGCGACGGCAAGGGCTGGCTGTACGTGCCGCGTGGGCTGATCGACGGCCCGCTGCCGACGCACTACGAGCCGGCGGAGTCGCCGGTGCGCAACCCGCTCTACCGGCAGCAGGCCAACCCGACCCGCAAGGTGTACGCGCACCCGGTGAACTCGGTGAACCCCAGCCCGCCGGCCGAGCACAGTCAGGTGTTTCCGTACGTGTTCACGGTCAGCCGGCTCACCGAGCACCACACCGCGGGCGGGATGAGCCGCACCGTCCGGCCGTTGGCCGAGTTGCAGCCGGAGATGTTCGTCGAGGTGTCCCCGGAGTTGGCCGGTGAGGTGGGGCTGGCTCACCTGGGTTGGGCGCACCTGGTCAGCGGGCGGGCGGTGATCGAGGCGAAGGTGCTGGTCACCGACCGGCTCAGCCCGCTGCGGGTGGACGGCCGGATCATCCACCAGGTGTGGCTGCCGTACCACTTCGGCGGTGAGGGGCTGGTCACCGGCGACTCGGCCAACGATTTGTTCGGGATCACCCTCGACCCGAACGTGCTGATCCAGGAGAGCAAGATCGGTACCTGCGACGTACGACCGGGCCGGCGGCCCGCCGGGCCGGCGCTGCTGGACCTGGTGGCCGACTACCGGCGTCGGGCCGGCCTGGAACCGGGCGCCGACCCCGGTCCGCACCCGCCGGTCGTCACCCCCGGCGCGCGCCCCGCGGCCC
Source organism: Micromonospora sp. S4605 (assembly GCF_003176715.1). Lineage (NCBI taxonomy): Bacteria > Bacillati > Actinomycetota > Actinomycetes > Micromonosporales > Micromonosporaceae > Micromonospora > Micromonospora sp. S4605. The sequence goes on along the minus strand of NZ_QGSW01000441.1, from coordinate 1,215 downwards.
AGCCCCGCCCGGACGGGGGCGGGCCGCGATGAGCCCCGGCCCGAACAGTTTCTACGGCCCGCTGGACCCGGCGCCGGACGCGGGCTGGTCCGACGCGCCGCCGCGGATGGGCTTCTTCACTGACACCAGCGTCTGCATCGGCTGCAAGGCGTGCGAGGTGGCCTGCAAGGAGTGGAACGACGTGCCCGGCTCCGGGCTGGACCTGCTGGGTATGTCGTACGACAACACCGGCGCGCTGACCGCCAACTCGTGGCGGCACGTCGCCTTCGTCGAGCAGGCCCGCCCGGCCGGTCACCGGACGCCCCCGTTCGCCGGCAACCCGACCGGCGGTTCGGTGAGCGCCTCGTCGGCGGCGGTGGCCGCGGGCACCGGTAACCCCACCCGCACCGACCCGGGGGTGCCGCCCGGCTCGCCGGAGGCCGCGGCCCGGATGGCCGGCGGTCCGGCGGCGGGGGTCGCGGCGACGGCGTCCGGGACGCAGTTCCTCGGCATGCCCGGCGACGGGCCGCCGGGGCGGACCGGCAGCGCCGAGGGGCGCACCGACTTCCGCTGGCTGATGATGTCCGACGTCTGCAAGCACTGCACCCACGCGGCCTGCCTGGACGTCTGCCCGACCGGGTCGCTGTTCCGCACCGAGTTCGGCACGGTGGTGGTGCAGGAGGACATCTGCAACGGCTGCGGCTACTGCATCTCGGCCTGCCCGTACGGGGTCATCGACCAGCGCAAGGGTGACGGCCGGGCGTGGAAGTGCACGCTCTGCTACGACCGGATCGGCGCCGGGATGACGCCGGCCTGCGCGCAGGCCTGCCCGACCGAGTCCATCCAGTATGGCGAGCTGGAGGAACTGCGCGAGCGGGCCGCCGCCCGGGTGGCCACCCTGCACGCGCGGGGCGTGCCGGAGGCGCGGCTGTACGGGCACGACCCGACCGACGGGGTCGGCGGCGACGGTGCCTTCTTCCTGCTGCTGGACGAGCCCGAGGTGTACGGGCTGCCGCCGGACCCGGTGGTGACCACCCGGGACCTGCCGAAGATGTGGAAGCGGGCCGGCCTGGCCGCGTTGGCCATGGCGGCGGCCGCCGTCGCCGCGTTCGTCGGAGGTTCGTCGTGAGTGACCGCCCGGTCGGTGACCGGTTCCGCCGTTTCCGTGACCGCCTGGCCGCTGACGCCGGGCCGGCGGCAACCGGTCCCGGCGGGTCGGGTGATCCGGCGGGGGCG
>NZ_QGSW01000440.1:0-4535 GCF_003176715.1 Micromonospora sp. S4605 | reverse complement strand
GGCGAAGGACCCGGGCGGGCGGCGGCGTGATCTTCTAGGGTGGTGACGTGGCCCGGAGTGTGTACGTCACCAGCGTGGGTTCCGGTGGAGGCAAGTCGACCATCGCTCTCGGGCTGGCCGAACTGCTCTCCCGGCAGGTCGAGCGGATCGGCGCGTTCCGGCCGTTGGTCGGCGGCACCGGTCCCGATCCCATCCTCGCCCTGCTCAGCGAGCGCTACCGGATCGAGCCCCCGCTGGCCGACCTGTCCGGCACCACGTACGCCGAGGCGACCGCCCTGGTCGCCGACGGGCGGCGGGAAGAGCTGATCTCCCGGATCGTGGAGCGCTACCGGGCGGTGGAACGCCGGTGCCCGGCGGTGGTCGTGGTGGGCAGCGACTTCGCCGACGGCGGTGACGGCGCCGGCCCCCGCGAGCTGGCCTTCAACGCCCGGCTGGCGACCGAGTTCGGCAGCGTCGTGGTGCCGGTGGTGGACGGCTTCGGGCAGGAGCCGGCGGCCATCGCGGCCGCGGTGCGCGGGGCGTACCACGACCTGGCGGACCTGGGCGCCACCGTGCTGGCGGTGATCGCCAACCGGGTGCCCGAGCCGATGCCCCTGCCCGAGCTGCCGGTTCCCGCGTACGCCATCCCGGAGGTGCCCAGCGTGTCGGCGCCGACGGTGGCCGAGGTGGCGGCGGCGCTCGGCGCCACCCTGCTCGCCGGGGACGACGCCGCGCTCGGCCGGGACGTGCTCGACTACGTGGTGGGCGCGGCGCACGTGCCCACCCTGCTGGACCACCTCACCGACGGCGCCCTGGTGATCACCCCCGGAGACCGGGACGACCTGCTGGTGGCCGCGAGCGCCGCGCACGTGGCCGGGCAGGTGTCGGTGGCCGGACTGGTGCTCACCCTCGGCGAGCAGCCCGACCCGCGGGCGATGCGGCTGTTCGAGGGACTGAACACCGGGCTCGCCGTGCTCTCGGTGACCAGTGACAGCTACGACACGGTGGCCGCGTCCAGCCGGATCGAGGGCCGGCTGAGCGCCGGCAACCCGCGCAAGGTGGAGGCCGCGCTCGGCGCCTTCGAGCGCTGCGTGGACACCGACGACCTGTCCCGCCGGCTGCGGGTCAGCCGGTCCGCCCGGGTCACCCCGCTGATGTTCGAGTACGACCTGATCGACCGGGCCCGGACGCAGCGCCGGCACGTGGTGCTGCCGGAGGGGGCGGAGGAGCGCATCCTGCGCGCCGCGGAGATCCTGCTACGCCGCAACGTCGCCGACCTGACCCTGCTCGGCCGCCCCGACGACATCGCCCGGCGCACCCGGGAGCTGGGCATCGACATCGGCGGGGCGCGGGTGGTCGACCCGGTGACCAGCGAGTGGCGCGACGAGTTCGCCGTCGAGTACGCGAAGCTGCGCGCCCACCGCGGCGTCACCGCCGAGCTGGCGCACGACATCGTGGCCCAGCCGAACTACTTCGGCACGCTGATGGTGCAGACCGGGCACGCCGACGGCATGGTCTCCGGGGCGACGCACACCACCGCCGCCACCATCCGCCCGGCGTTCGAGATCATCCGCACCGTGCCGGGCGTCTCGGTCGCGTCCAGCGTCTTCTTCATGCTGCTCGCCGACCGGGTGCTGGTCTACGGCGACTGCGCGGTCAACCGCGACCCCGACGCCGGCCAGCTCGCCGACATCGCGATCTCGTCCGCCGACACCGCCGCCCGGTTCGGCATCGAGCCCCGGGTCGCCATGCTCTCCTACTCCACCGGCACCTCCGGCGCGGGCGAGGACGTGGAGAAGGTCGCGGCGGCCACCAAGCTGGTCCGCGAAAGCCGCCCGGACCTGCTGGTGGAGGGGCCGATCCAGTACGACGCGGCGATCGACCCGGCGGTGGCGGCGACGAAGCTGCCCGGCAGCGAGGTCGCCGGCCGGGCGACGGTCTTCATCTTCCCGGACCTGAACACCGGCAACAACACGTACAAGGCGGTGCAGCGCTCGGCCGGCGCGGTAGCCGTCGGGCCGGTGATGCAGGGCCTGCGCCGGCCGGTCAACGACCTGTCCCGCGGCGCGACCGTGCCGGACATCGTCAACACGGTGGCGATCACCGCCATCCAGGCCAGCGCGGAGGTCGCATGAGCGAGCGGATCATCAGGCTCGACTCGGTGGTGCCGGCATGAGCCGGGTCCTCGTCCTGAACTGCGGGTCGTCGTCGGTCAAGTACCGGCTCTACGACGGTGACGAGATACGCGACAAGGGCACCGTGGAGCGGATCGGCGAGCCCGGCGGCGGGCCGGCCGACCACGAGACCGCCGTGCGCGACATCCTCGGCCGGCTCGACCTGGCCGGGCTGGTCGCCGTCGGGCACCGGGTGGTGCACGGTGGCCGGCGGTTCACCGAGCCGGTCCTGATCGACGACGCGGTGCTGGCCGCCATCCGCGACCTGGTCCCGCTCGCCCCGCTGCACAACCCGGCGAACCTGGCCGGCATCGAGGTCGCCCGGGCCGCCCTGCCGGACGTCCCGCAGGTCGGCGTCTTCGACACCGCGTTCCACCACACGATGCCGGAGGCCGCCGAGGTCTACGCGATCGACCGGGACACCGCGCAGCGGTACGGCATCCGGCGGTACGGCTTCCACGGCACCTCGCACGCGTACGTCTCCCGCCGCACCGCCGAGCTGCTGGACCGCCCGTACCACGAGCTGAACACGATCACCCTGCACCTGGGCAACGGGGCCAGCGCGTGCGCGGTGGCCGGCGGGCGCAGCGTGGCCACCTCGATGGGAATGTCACCGTTGCAGGGGCTGGTGATGGGCACCCGCAGCGGCGACCTGGACCCGGCGGTGATCTTCCACCTGCGCCGCGAGGGCGGGCTCTCCGTTGACGAGATCGACGACCTGCTCAACCACCGCAGCGGCCTGCTCGGCCTGACCGGTGCCAACGACATGCGCGAGGTGCTCCAGCGGCGGGCGGCCGGCGACCCCGCCGCCGCGCTCGCCTTCGACGTCTACTGCCGCCGGATCACCGGGTACGTCGGCGCGTACTACGCCCTGCTCGGCCGGGTGGACGCGATCACCTTCACCGCCGGAGTGGGCGAGCACGCCGCCCCGGTCCGCGCGGCGGCGCTGGCCGGCCTGGATCGGCTCGGCATCGTCGTCGACCCGGAGCGCAACGCCGGCAACGGCGACCGGGTCATCTCGCCGGCGGGCGCCGAGGTGGCCGTCTGCGTGATCGGCACCGACGAGGAGCGCGAGATCGCCCGCACCGCCCGCGAACTGGCCGCCACCGCGCGCTGACCACCCGCCGCCGGGCAGGGCGGGCGGCCGGTCGTGCCCGGGCCGGGCTGTCGTCGCTCGGCGCAGGCGGTGGCGGGCGGTCAGCCCAGGGCGAGCCAGGCGACCAGGACCACCAGCACGACCGCGACCACCGCCGCGCCGACCAGCAGCGGCGTCCGGGACGCGGCGGCCGGCGCCTCGGCCTCCGGGGTGTTGGCGAAGGCGCGGAACGCCTCGGTGTTGCCGCTCGGGTCGGTGTAGTTCTCAGCCATGCCGGTGACCCTAGCCAAGCCGGTCCCGGCGCACCGCCCCGCGCGCGCCGGCCCGGGTCAGGTCGGGCCGGCCGGGGGACCGACTGGCGACCGGGTGGTGTGCGGAGCCGGTCCGGACGGCGGGGCCGCGCGGGCGCTCCGACACCTACCGTGGAACCGTGGGGGTCAAGCGGCTGGTCGCCGCGCTGCTGACGGCGCTGCTGGCCGGCTGCGGGACGGCCACCGCCGCGCCCGGTACGCCGGAACCGGCCCGCCGGGCGCCCGCCGGGGCGTACGCCGTCGGCGTGCGTACGCTCACCGTCGACGCGGCCTCCGCGCGCCCGCTGCCGGTCACCCTCTGGTATCCGGCGGACGGGAACGCGGTGGCCGCGGGTCGGTTCCCGGTGGTGCTCTACAGCCACGGCCTGGACAGCCTGCCGCACCTGCACGCCGGGTTGACCACCCGGTGGGCCGCCGCCGGCTTCGTGGTGGCCGCACCGGCGTACCCGCACACCCGGCGCGGCGCGCGCCGGTTCGACCGGGCCGACGTACGGCACCAGCCGGCCGACGGGTGGCGGGTGATCCGGCACCTGGTCCGCCTCGACACCCGACCCGGTGACCCGCTCGCCGGCCACCTGGACGTCACCCGGTTCGCCGCGGCCGGCCACTCGGCGGGCGGGTTCACCACCGCCGGGATGTTCACCTCGGGGCGGTCCCCCCGGCTGCGGGCGGGCATCGTGATCGCCGGCGGCGGGATGGCCGGGAGCTTCGCCGCGCCGGCCGCACCGGTGCTCTTCGTGCACGGCACCGCCGACCCGGTGGTGCCGCTGGCGGTCGGTCGGGCGGCCTACCGGCGCGCCGGCGGCCCGGCCGCCTTCCTGAGCGTGCTCGGGCAGGGCCACGGCGAGTACCTGACCCCGGGCCGGCCGGGCTTCGCCCAGGTCCTCGCCACCACCACCGACTTCCTCCGCTGGCACCTCTACGGCGACCCGGACGCCGCCCGCCGCCTCCCCGCCGGCGCCAACGCCCCCGCCC
>NZ_QGSW01000138.1:0-39025 GCF_003176715.1 Micromonospora sp. S4605 | reverse complement strand
CCGCAACCCCCCCCCGTCGTCGGGCGTCCCCGGCCCGCCCCACCGCGCTGACCCATCCGACATCGGCCCCCCGCGCCGTCCCGGCGGTCCCGAGCCGGGCGAACCCGGCCGGGACCGCCCCGCCAGTCGCGGCGGTGTACCCCACCCGGCCGGGCCCAACCGTCGCCGGTCAGGCCCTCGCGCGGGGGCCGATGCCGAGCATCGGACATCGGCGGTGGATCGGGCGGGGCTCGCTCGCGATTCCCGACGCCAGTGCGGCTCGGGGCGGCCGAGTGGCGCACAGTCGAGCCACCCGGCCGCCCCGCGGGTCAGCGGCTGTTCAGACGTCCGGACACGGTCGGCTAGCGCAGCGACCGGAAGCCCGCGCGGACCTCCGCCACCAACGCCTGCGGCTGCTCCCAGGCCGCGAAGTGCCCGCCCTTCTCGAGCCGGTTGTAGTGGACCAGCTTGGGGTACGCCTGCTGCGCCCAGCTCTTCGGCGCCTGGTAGAGCTCGTCGGGGAAGACGCTCACCGCGACCGGGATCGTGGTGCCCTTGACGCCGAAGAACGAGAACCTGTTCTCCGCGTACAGCCGCGCCGCGGAGACCCCCGAGTTCGTCAGCCAGAAATGGGTGATGTTGTCGAGGACGTCGTCGCGCGTCAGGCCCTCGGGCACGCCGGCGAACGACCGGGAGATCAGCGCCAGGCTCGCCGCGTCATGGTCGAGCATCCACGCGGCCAGGAAGACGGGCGAGTCCGCCAACCCGGTCAGCGTCTGCGGGCGAGCCGCCATCTGAAGGGCGTACGTGACGTGCTTCCACACGAAGTCGAGCTGCTCGCACGCCTTCCGCTCCTCGTCGGAGAGGCCGGCGGGCAGATTCTCCAGCGCGTTGGCCGCCCCGATGATGTTCTTCTGGAACAGGTTGTCGATCTCCGCCGGGATCACGCCGGCCATGTTGGTGTGGATGCCGAGCAGCCCCTCGGGCGCCTCCGCGGCCATCAGATCCACCACGATCGCGCCCCAGTCGCCGCCCTGCGCCACGAACCGGTCGTAGCCGAGGCGCTTCATCAGGGTCACCCAGGCGCGACCGATGCGGTCCGGGCCCCAGCCGGTCGTCGTCGGTTTGCCCGAGTACCCGTAGCCGGGCATCGAGGGGATCACCACGTGGAAGGCGTCCTCGGCGCGGCCGCCGTGCGCCGTCGGGTCGGTCAGCGGCTCAATGATCTTGAGCTGCTCGATGATCGAACCCGGCCAGCCGTGCGCGACGATGAGCGGCATGGCGTTCTCGTGCTTCGAACGCACGTGGACGAAGTGGATGTCCAGCCCGTCGATCTCGGTGAGGAAGTGCGGCAGGGAGTTCAGCCGCGCCTCGACCTTGCGCCAGTCGTACTCCTCGACCCAGTAGCGCGCGAGCTTCTTCATCGTGGCGAGCTGCGGGCCCTGCGACTGGTCGTCGACGGTCTCCTTCTCGGGCCAGCGGGTGGCCAGGATCCGCGTGCGCAGATCCTCGAGATCCGCCTCGGGGACCTCGACCCTGAACGGCCGCACGTCAGGTGTGGCAGACATGTGGTTCCTTTGCTGTGCGTCATGGGGGCAGAGATGGGCGTTTCGCCCTCTGTCGGATGAACGGCATGCACCGGTCGCCCCGGCCATCGGGCCGCTACGGCCGCCGGCCGATCCCTCGTCGCCCGTCGGTGACCCTGTGTCACCGGCCCGTCCACGATCGCCGAGGCGCGTGTGCCTCGCCCCAGGGAAACCCCCGGGTCTGGCCCCCGGGCCGGACCCGGGAGGTGTCGCGCCGGACCCGTCTGGTCGTGTCACGTGCGTCTGCGGACGCCTGCCACCTGTGACAGGGGAAAGAGCCGAAAGAACGGGCACCGCGCGGACAGGGGGCGGACCGGATCGCCCCCGTTGAGGGTTGCCCAGGTGAACCGCCCCGATTTGACTACCATGACCGTATTGGCCGAACGGCCTACCGGTGGTGGACCAGGAAGATCGACTCATGGGGGTGCCCGCCATCGACACGCGGGTCGAACTGCGGGGACGGGCCCCTGAGCTGGCCGCGCTGGAGCGGGTGCTGGCCACGGCGCGGGCGGGTGACAGCGCGGTCCTGGTTCTGCGCGGTGAGGCAGGGATCGGCAAGACCGCGTTGCTGGACCACGCGGCCGGTCGGGCCGTCGGGTTCCGTACGGCTGGCGTCGCCGGCATCGAGTCGGAGATGGGGCTGCCGTTCGCGGGCCTGCATCAGCTCTGCGCGCCCATGCTGGGTCAGCTTCACGAGCTGCCTGGACCGCAGCGCGACGCGTTGTCCGTCGCGCTCGGACTGCGCGAGGGCGCGGCGCCCGATCGATTCCTGGTCGGCCTGGCGGTGCTCAGTCTGCTGGCCTGCGTCGCCGAGGATCAGCCGCTGGCCTGCTTCGTCGACGACGCGCAGTGGCTGGATGAGGGATCCATACAGGTGCTGGCGTTCGTCGCCCGGCGGTTGATGGCCGAGCCGGTGGCCCTGATCTTCGCGCTGCGGGAGCCCGATGACGACCGCAGGCTGGCCGGCCTGCCGGAGCTGGTCGTCGAGGGCCTGAGCGAGCCCGACGCGCGTGCGCTGCTGGCTGCGGCCGTCCGCGCGCCGCTCGACCCGCTGGTGCGGGATCGGATCGTCGCCGAGGCGCACGGCAACCCGATGGCCCTGCTGCATCTGCCACGCGCCCTCGCACCCGCTGAGCTGGCGGGCGGATACGGGCTTCGCGGCAGCCGTTCGCTGGCGAGCCACGTCGAAAGCGCCATCTTCCAGCACTTCCTGTCCCTGCCTCCCGACAGTCAGCGGCTTCTGCTGACCGCTGCGGCTGAGCCGACCGGCGACGGGGCCCTGCTGTGGCGCGCAGCCGGCCTGCAGGAGATCCCGGTGGACGCCGCGGCGCCGGCCGAGAGTGAAGGACTGGTCGAGTTCGGTGCCAGGGTGCGGTTCCACCACCCGCTGGTGCGCTCTGCCGTCTACCAGCGGACGCCCCCGCCCGACCGCCGGGCGGCGCACCGGGCGTTGGCACAGGCCACCGATGCCCACCTTGATCCCGACCGCCGGGCGTGGCATCGCGCTCAGGCCGCCACCGGGCCCGATGAGAGCGTGGCCGTCGACCTGGAAAGGTCGGCCGACCGGGCGCAGGGCAGAGGCGGAGCGGCGGCGGCGGCCGCGTTCCTGCGGCGTGCGGCGGAGCTGACGCCCGATCCCGCGCGGCGCGTCACCCGGGCACTGGCAGCCGCTGAGCTCGACATCGACGCCGGCGGGGCGGGGCAGGCCGACAGCCTGCTGGCCGTCGCGGAGGCCGGCCCCCTCGACGACCTGCAGCGCGCCCGCCTCGAGCGGTTGCGAGCCCGACTGGTGTTCGCCCAGCTACGTCGTGCCGACGCACCGCGGCTTCTGCTCGACGCCGCACGCCGGCTCGCGCCTCTCGATGGCGCCCTCGCCCGGGACACCCTGCTGGAGGCGGTGGGTGCGGCGATCTTCGCCGGCCGGCTGAATGATGGGCCCGGCCAGCGGGAGGTGGCCGAGGCGGTGCGTGCCGGACCGTCCCCGCCGTCGCCGCCGCGGGCGGTCGACGTCCTGCTGGACGGCATGGCCGGCCTGATCATCGATCGCTGCGCGCCAGCCGTCGACGCTCTCCGGCGTGCCCTGGACCTCGTGCGGCAGGAGCAGAAGTCCGGCGCGACGAACGCGGACAGGCGCTGGCTGTGGCTGGCGTTCCGGGTGATACCCGAGCCGCTCGCACCGGAGTTGTGGGACGACGACGCGTGGCACGAGATGGCGACCGACGCGGTCCGCATCGCCCGCGAGTCGGGTGCGCTCTCCGTGCTTCCGATGGCGCTGACCTACCAGGCGGCCTTTCACGTGCACGCCGGCGGATTCGATACCGCGGCGGCTCTGATCGACGAGGCGACAGCGATCTCGGAGGCGGCCGGCGGCGTGCCGATGATGTACACGTCACTGGTGCTCGGTGCCTGGCGTGGACAGGAATCCCAGGCACGGGACCTGATCCGGACCACCATCGACGAGGTGACGGTCCGGGGTGAGGGACGCGTGCTCAGCCTCGCCGAGTACGCGACCGCTGTGCTGTACAACGGCCTCGGTCGCTACGACGTCGCGCTGGCCGCCGCGACCCGCGCCTGCCAGTACGAGGATCTCGGATTCTTCGGGTGGGCACTGGCCGAGCTGATCGAGGCGGCCGTCCGCAGCGGACAGCCGGAGGTTGCCGCGGCGGCGCTGGACAAGCTCACCGAACGCACGAGCGCGAGTGGAACCGCGTGGGCCCTGGGCGTGGCGGCCTGCTCGCGCGCGCTACTGGGCGACGACCGGGATGCCGATGCGCTCTACCGGGAGGCGATCGAGCATCTCGGACGCTGCCGCGTCGTCGTCCAGCTGGCCCGCGCCCGGCTGCTGTACGGCGAGTGGCTGCGCCGCCGCAACCACCGCCAGGAAAGCCGTACGCAGCTCCGAGCCGCCTACGACGCCTTCAGCCGGCTCGGCGCCGACGGTTTCGCCGAGCGCGCCCGCCGGGAGCTCGGGGCGACCGGAGAAACCGTACGCAGGCGGACGGCCGGCACCCTCACCGCCCTCACCAGCCAGGAGGCCCAGATCGCCAGGCTGGCCAGAGAGGGGCACACCAACCAGGAGATAGCGGCTCAGTTGTTCATCAGCCCCCGCACGGTCGAGTGGCACCTCGGCAAGGTGTTCACCAAGCTCGGAGTCAGCTCACGTCGGCAGCTCCGCACCCTGCGCGCCGCCCCGGAAGCGCCGTCGACGGGGTGACCGGCGAGCGGACGACCCATCGGGCTTCCGGGGGCGGCGGCGTGGACAGAGCGGGTCAACGAAGGTGTGCCTCGATGGCCTCGATGACCCGCGGACGGAGTTCGGCCGCCCGGATCACCGCGTCGACCGAGCCGACCTCGACCGCGCGCTGGATGCTGTGCACCCGGTCGAACTCCGTGGCCACCTCGCCGAGCTTCTCCGCCCGTACCGACGCGCGGAGCTCGTCGAGTTCGGCGGTCAGCGCGGCCCGGTCCGCGCCGGTGGCGGCCGCGGCCCGGGCTTCCAGGTCCCGTACCCGCGGGTCAGCCGCGGTGCGGGCGTCGACGTCACCGGCGAAGACCACCGCGGCGGCGGGCGCGCCACCGAGCACCGACGCGAACGAGCCCTCCAGCGCCAGCACGGTCATGTTCGGGTTCAGCGCCTTCGAGAACACCACGAACGCCCCGCCGTGGTACCGCGAGATCACGCAGAACACGATGGGCCCGCGGAAGTTCACGATCGCGCGGCCGATCTCGGCGCCGTACTCCAGTTGCAGCTTGCGCATCGACTCGGGCGAGCCGTCGAAGCCGGACAGGTTCGCCAGCACCACCAGCGGCCGGTTGCCGCTGGCCGCGTTGATCGCCCGCGCGGCCTTCTTCGACGAGCGGGGGAACAGCGTGCCGGCGGTGTAGGTGTCCGGGCCGTCGGTGGGCGGGAAGCCCCGGCGGGGCACCGACCGCGACTCGATGCCGAGCAGGCACACCGGGATGCCGCCGAGGTGCACGTCCTGCACCACCGCGGTCTCCGCGTCGGCCATGCCGGCCCAGCGTTCCAGCACCGGGTGGTCCTGGTCGGCGAGCGCCCGCATCACGGTGCGGATGTCGAACGGCTTCTTGCGGTCCGGGTTGGCGGTGGCGGAGAAGATCTCGCCCACCGTGGTGAAGTCGCTGCCGGCCACGGTGTGCGGGAAGTCGGAGATGTCCCGGTCGGTGGGGTCGGTGGTGGTCGCCCGCCGCGGCGCGTCCTCGCCGGGTGCGACGTACGTGTGGTCGTAGTGCGCCATCAGCACGTCCCGCGCGGCGGGCAGGCTCGGCGCCCAGTACTGCGCCTGCCCGTTGGGGCCCATCACCCGGTCGTAGCCGCCGATGCCGAAGTTGTCCTCGGCCGACACACCGCCGGAGAAGTCCAACGACTGCTTGCCGGTGAGCACCATCGCCGAGTCCGGCGTCATCACCAGGACGCCCTTGGTGTGCATGAGCATCGTCGCCTCGGCGTTCCAGTACGGCTGGGCACCGACGTTGATCCCCGCGACCACGATGTTGATCTCGCCGCCGGCCTGGGTGAACTCGACGATCCGCTTGAGCGCCGCGGCCACCCAGTCCATGTTCTCGGTGCCCGAGGTCATCGAGATCCGGGCGCCGGCGGAGAGCGCGTACCACTCCAGTGGCACGCCCATCCGCTCGGCCAGGTCCAGCGCGGCGATCACCCGGCGGCACTCCGGCTCGGAGAGCGCGCCCAGCGACTTCGTCGGGTCGCCGAGCAGCACGACCCGGGTGACGCCGTGCGGGTGCCGCGGGGTCGGCGTGGTGACCACACCGGCGACGATCGCCGCCGTGTTGCGCCCCCTGGGTCGGTCGACGGGCACCAGCGCGTGGTCGTCGTCGAGGTCGTGCTCGACGAAGTCGCCGAGCAGCCCGGTCAGCTCGTACGGGTACACCGTGTTGCGGCTGGCCGCCCGCAGCACCTTCAGCCGGTAGTCGTCGAGCGGCTCGACCGGGTCGACCGGCGGTTCGCCGATGGTCAGCTTGGCGCCGCCGGTGGCGTCGAAGGAGATCCGTACCGCCATCTTGGTCAGCTCGCCGGTCGTCCGGTCGCGCTGGCGCGCGATGAACAGGATCTCCTCCAGGCGGGCGCCCCCGGTCGTCGGGCGCACGCGCCCGGCGATCATCTCCATCTCCTCGCGGGTGAGCTCGCTCGGCGGCCAGACGTAGATCACGATCCGGTTGGTGTTGAACCGCGACTTCGACGAGCGCCGCGACTGGGCGCGGCGGATCGAGTCGAGGCAGGCGGCCACGGTGTCCTCGGTCGTCGGCAGCGCGACCAGCCGGCCGTCGTGATCGCGCAGCTCGGTCAGGTCACGCACCTGCGCGAACGCGATCAGCCGCTCGTCCGACGGGTTCTCCCGGGCCACGCACCGGAAGAGGTAGACCTCCTCGTCCGCCGATGGCAGCCGGGTCAGGTCGAACCTGTGCAGCCGCTCCAGCTGCATCCGCCGCGCGATGTAGGGGTGCAGGCCGCGGATCAGCCGCTCCTCGGCCATCCCGGCGCCCGACGGGCGGAACGTGAAGTGATGGTGCATCACCGCTCCGCCGCGACCGGCGACGGTGGTGGTGACCCGGCGGACCTGCGGCGGCAGCGGGTGCGCGTTGATGACCTCGAGCAACTCGGCCACCGTCGCGTCGAAGTCCTCCGGCTGGCTCTCCCAGGCGAGGTAGATGTCGGCGTCGATGGCCTCCTCACCGCTGGCCAGTTCGGCGAGCCCGCGCAGCGCGCCGCCCAGCGCGTCGAAGCGCACCGCGGCGGAGACCACGCACGAGTCGGCGCGCTCGGCGACCACGAAGGTGCACCCGGCGACCCGGTGGGTGCCGACCCGGGTCAGCCCCTTGTTGCCGTAGTAGCGCCGGGTCAGCACCTCGAGCATCACCGCGTTGTCGAGGTGGTCGCGCACCAGCCGCTGGCCGAGCAGCCGGACCAGCGGCTCGGTGCTGCGGACCATCTCGGCGACGCGCTCGGCGCGGTCCGGCGCGTCCGGGTACGCGTCCAGGTGGCGCAGGTGCCGGCGGACCTCCGCGTAGACGCGGGCGCGGTTGCGGCGCAGCAGCGGCTGGGCGAACCAGGCGAACACCACGCCGCGGGCGAGGTCGGCGACCACGGGGAAACGGACCTGCGTGGCCGCCACCAGCCGCTCCAGCGCGAGGCCCGCCGGCTCACGCAGCGTCTCGTCCGGCGGGGACTCCCGCAGCCACGCGCGCAGCAGCGCCGCGACGACCGTGGCGTCGGCGGACGCGCGCTGCTGGGCGAGGAAGATCCGGAACACGGCGGCTTCCAGCTCGGGGCTGCGCTCCAGGTCCGTGACACCGTAGTGCCCGAGCGCCTTGGCGAGCTTGGCCTGGAACGAACTCGGCAGTCCGGCCCGCTCGACGTCGAGGCTCTGCAGGTAGGTGTGGAAGTACTCGCGGGCGCTGTGCACGTGGGCTTCCCCGCCGCCGTCCTCGCCGGTGGGCCGGTTGCGGCTCAGCTCGGCGAGGTCGACGAAGGCGGTGACGAGGTCGAGTTCCTCGGCCAGCGGCCGGTGGCCGTCCGCCATCTCCACCTGTCGCGCGGCGAGGTAGTCGTCGAGCACCCGACGGTCGTCGTGCGGGTCGACGTCGAAGCCGAGCAGCAGCCCGCGCAGGTCCTCCCGGCCCCGCGCGGCACGCTGCCGCACCGGCACCGCGCCGTTCGCGGCCGGCAGGTCCAGCTCGACGGACGCGGCGGCCGGGGCGTCCGCGGCCTCCTCGGCCGCCTCGGCCAGCGGTTCCAACCGCAGCAACGGCGCGCCGGCCTCCACCTGGCTGCCCACGGAGACGGCGCACTCCTTCAGCCGCGCCTTGAACGGCGCCCGCAGCACCGTCTCCATCTTCATGGCCTCCAGCACCAGCACCGGTGCGCCCGCCTCCACCTCGGCGCCGACCTCCAGCGGGGTGGCGACGACCAGCGCCGGCATCGGCGAGCGGACCACACCGCCCTCGTCGCGGCTGATCCGGTGCGTCACGCCGTCCACCTCGACCAGGTGGATCGGCCCGTGCGTCCCGGTGAGCAGGCGGTACCGGGCGCCGTTGACGGCGATCTGCCCGGTGTGCCGGTCGAAGCGGTCCAGCTCGACGTCGGCGGTGCGGACGGTCCCGCCCACCTCGATGCCGACCCGGAACCGGTGCGCCCCGACCCGCGCCACCCGCATGCGGTAACCGACACCGCGCAGCTTGAGGTCGAGCGGTCGGCCACTGGCGTGCCGCACCTGCGGGCGTCCGCCGGACGCCGTCGACAGCAGCCGCTGCCGCTCGACGCGTTCCTCCTCCTCGTACGCCTCGATGGCGGCGGCGGCCAGCGCGACGGCGGAGTGCCGGTGCGCGACCAGCCGGCCGGCGCCGCGGACCCGGTCGATCCAGCCGGTGTCCGCGCTCGCGTCGATGACCTCGGGCTGGTCGAGCAGGTCGAGCACGAAGCTCTTGTTGGTCGCGCCACCCTCGATGATCACCGTGGTGTTCGCCATCGCCCGGCGCAGCCGGCCGAGCGCCTCGTCGCGGTCCCGGCCGTAGGCGATGATCTTCGCGATCATCGAGTCGAAGTCGGCCGGGATGGTGTCGCCCTCGCTGACGCCGGTGTCCACCCGAATGCCCGGCCCGGCCGGCAGGTCCAGCCGGGCGATCCGGCCCGGGGACGGCGCGAAGTCACGGTCCGGGTCCTCGGCGTTCAGCCGGGCCTCGATGGCGTGCCCGCGCTCCGCCGGCGGCTCGCCGTCGAGCCGCCCGCCCGCGGCGACGTGCAGCTGCGCCTTGACCAGGTCGAACCCGGTGGTCGCCTCGGTGATCGGGTGCTCGACCTGCAGCCGCGTGTTGACCTCGAGGAACGCGAACAGCCGGTCGCCCGGGTGGTAGAGGAACTCGACGGTCGCCGCGCCCCGGTAACCGACCGCGACGGCCAGCCGCTCGGCCGACGCCTTCAGCTCGGCGGCCTGCGCCGGGCTGAGCACCGGCGACGCCGACTCCTCGATGACCTTCTGGTTGCGCCGCTGCACCGAGCAGTCGCGGACCCCGAGCGCCCACGCCGTGCCCTGGCCGTCCGCGATGACCTGCACCTCGACGTGCCGGGCGCCGGTGACCAGGCGCTCCAGGAACACCACGCCGCTGCCGAACGCCCGCGCCGCCTCCTGGCTGGTGCGCTCGTACGCGTCGGCCAGCTCGGCGGAGTTGCCGACCACGCGGATGCCGCGCCCGCCGCCGCCGGCGGTCGCCTTCAGCATCAGTGGGTAGCCGATCTCGTCGGCCGACGCCAGGGCGGCGTCCAGGGTCTCGACCGCGCCCCGGCTCCACGGCGCGACCGGCACGCCGACCTCCTCGGCGATCAGCTTCGCGCCGATCTTGTCACCGAGCTTGCGCATCGCCTCGGGGCTCGGCCCGACGAAGGTGACGCCGACCTTCTCGCACAGCTCCGCGAACGCCGGGTCCTCCGCGACGAAGCCCCAGCCGACCCACGCGGCGTCGGCCCCGGTCTCCACCAGCGCGCGCTCCAGCGCCTTCAGGTCCAGGTACGGGCGGGCGGACGCGGGACCGAGGTCGTAGGCGGTGTCGGCCTCCCGCACGAACGTGGCGGTGCGGTCGACGTCGGTGTACAGGGCGACGGTCTCGATCCGGACTCCGGTCTCCGCGGCCAGCTCCCGGACGGCGTGGATGAGCCGCATCGCGGCCTCACCACGGTTGACGATGGCGACACGGCTGAACACCCGACCGACCCCTCCGGTAGACCCACGATGTACGCGCCACGAGGCCCCCCGCCTCCGGCATTGGTCACCTTTCCGCCTGCCGGCGGGCCGCGCCATGTCGTAACCGCCGAACCCTACGCGGCACCGTTTGTAGGAACTGAACAAAACTTTTTGGCGCCCACACTTCGGGCTCGCACTGGTGCTAAGGGCGGCGGCCAGCGCGGTTCGCCGGCCGGGCGGCATCGGGCCGGCGGGACCGGCCGGGCGAACGGCCGGTTTGCCCCCGCCGAGCCAGGGCGTCCTGCCTCCCACCACCCGACTCGCGGTCAATATCTATTGACTTTCGATAGTTAGCACGTGATAGTCGATGCATGATCGCAGGGCAGGGTGGCGTCACCGCGGCGGTTCCGCGGCCCCCGTGGGGAGGACGCCGATGATCGAGGTCCGTGGGCTCACGAAGCGCTACGGCGACGTCCTGGCCGTCGACGACCTGAGCTTCGTCGTCGAGCCGGGGAAGGTCACCGGGTTCCTCGGCCCGAACGGGGCGGGGAAGTCCACCACGATGCGGATGGTGCTCGGCCTCGACCGACCCACCGCCGGCCGGGCCCTGGTGAACGGCCGGGCGTTCGCGACCCTCGGCGAGCCGCTCCGGGAGGTCGGTGCGCTGCTGGATCCCGGCGCCGTGCACCCCGGCCGCACCGGACGCAGCCACCTCCGGGTGGCCGCGCGGGCGAACGGCATCCCGGAACGCCGGGTCGCGGAGGTGATCGAGCAGGTCGGCCTCGGCGGCGCGGCCCGCCGCCGGATCAAGGGCTACTCGCTGGGCATGCGCCAGCGGCTCGGGATCGCCGCGGCGCTCCTCGCCGACCCTCGCGTGCTGCTGTTCGACGAGCCGATGAACGGGCTGGACCTGGACGGCATCCGCTGGATCCGCGGGCTGCTGCGCGAACTCGCCGATCAGCAGCGCACCGTGCTGGTCTCCAGCCATCTGTTGAGCGAGATGCAGCAGACCGCCGACCGGCTGATCGTCATCGGTCGGGGCCGCCTGATCGCCGACGCGACGACCGAGGACATCCTGCGTGGACTGGGACAGGTCGAGGTACGCGTCCGCAGCACGCAGGCGGACGCGCTGCTCACCCGGCTCCGGGAACGCGGCCTCACCGTCCGGCGGGTCGAGGCGGACGAGCTGCGGGTGGAGGGCGGCACCGCGGTGCAGGTCGGCGAGGTCGCCAACTCCTGCCACCTCCCGCTGCACCACCTCTCCGAGGTCCAGCAGTCCCTGGAGCACGCGTACCTCGAACTGACCGGCAACCACGTCGAGTACCACGGCCGCCAGCGGACGGCGGTCCGGGTGAGCACGGAGGGGGAGCGGTGACCGCTTCGTCGACCATTCCCGTCCAGCGCCCTGCGGCCGCCGAGCCCGCCACCGGGCGCCTGTTCGCGCGTACCTGCGCCGCCGAGTGGACCCGGCTGTGGACGGTCAAGGCCACCTGGTGGTTCCTGGCCGCGGCCGCCACCGCGACGGTGGGGATCGGCACGATCGCCGGCTTCGAGGCCGCCGCGAGCCCCGATCCGCCGCAGGGGGAACCGGCCTGGGCCATCTCGGCGATCACCGCCATGCCGGCGCAGTTCGCCCTGCTCGCGCTCACCCTGACCGCTGTCACCGCCGAGTACGCCACCGGCGGGATCGTGCCGACCCTGCAGTGGACGCCACGCCGCGGTGTCCTTCTCGTCGTCCGTACCGTCGTCACCGCCGGCGCCGCCACGGTCGCCGGGGTGCTGCTCGCGCTCGCCTCCGCCCTGGCTGCCTTCACCGCGGCCCGGCCGGCCCTCCGCCTGCCGGTGGGCGACGGCGTCGAGGTGCTGGCCACCGTCGCCTTCGTCCTCGCGGCCGGCACCGTCATCGCCGTCGGGCTCGGCTTCCTGCTGCGCAACACGGCCGGCGCCCTGGTCGCGGTGTTCCTGCTGATGCTGGTGCTGCCGCTGCTGCTACCCCAGTTCGGCTACGAGTGGATGTCCGCGCTGGCCGACGTCCTGCCCGGGACGGGCGCGGCGTTCCTCCTGCTCGGCCGAGTGCCGGGGATGACGACGTCGTCGTCGGTGCTGGTCCTGCTGGCCTGGGCCGCCGGCGCGCTCCTGCTCGGCGGGTTGCGGCTGATCCGCGACGACGCGAACCGATGACCGTGGACGTGCTGGTGGTCGGGGCCGGGCTGGCCGGGCTGCACACGGCCACGCAACTCGCGCGGGCCGGCCACGAGGTGCTGCTGGTGGAACGGCGATCCACGCTCACCGGCGCGATCCGCACCACGGGGATCTTCGTCCGGCGTACGCTCGACGACTTCGCGTTGCCGCCCGGGTGCCTCGGGCCACCCATCCGACGCGTGGTGCTCTACCCGCCGGGGCTGCGCCGGCCGGTGACCCTGGTCAGTGACCGTGACGAGTACCAGGTGGCCGACATGGCCGCGCTGTACGTGGCGGCGGCCCGCGCCGCCGCTGACGCCGGCGTGCGGATCCTGCTCGGCACCCGCTACGACGGACGGCGGGGCGACTGCGTCCTGCTGGTCGGTCCGGACGGCCCGACCCGGGTCCGGGCGCGGTTCGTCGTCGGCGCCGACGGCGCCCGCTCGCGGGTGGCCCGGGACCTCGCCCTGGACCGCAACAATCATTTGCTGGTCGGTGCCGAGGAGGTCTTCGCGATCCCCGCCGGCGGCGCGGCGCCAGCGTTCCACTGCGTGCTCGACCCGTCGCTCGCGCCCGGCTACCTGGCCTGGGTCGTCAACGACGGCCGGCACGCCCACGTCGGCGTGGCCGGCTACGCCGACCGCTTCCCGGACGGTCTCCGGCGGGCCCTGCAGCGGTTCCGCGCCGGGGCGCCCGGGCTGCCCGGCGTCGACCGTCCCGAGCAGGTCGAGCGGCGCGGCGGCCCGATCCCGGTCGGCGGTGTGCTGCGCCGGATCAGCTGCGCCGACGGGCTGCTCGTGGGGGACGCCGCGGGTGCCGTCTCGCCCCTCACCGCCGGCGGCCTCGACCCGTGCCTGCGACTGTCCGAGCTCGCCGCCGCCGTCCTCGACGAGGCCCTGCGGACGGGTCGGCCGGACGCGTTGACCCGGTACGACGGGGCCGCCCTGCGGGCCCGCTTCCGTGGCCGGCTGACCCTGCGCCGGGGGCTGGCCCAGGTGCGTACGCCCGCCGTCGCGGCGGCGGCGTTCACGCTGCTGCGGACGCCCATCGGTCGGGCCGCGGCCGGCCGCGTCCTGTTCGGCGACGGCTCCTTCCCCGACCCCTGATTCCTCGGGACGGCCGACGGCCCGGCGGTCGACCAGGCGACCGCCGGGCGTGCCGACCCCGTCGGTGTCTCAGTTCGCCTCGTTCAGGAAGGCGAGCGTGACGGCGGCGAAGAGCGGGGAGTCGGCGAGGTTGTAGTGGGTCAGCCCGGGCAGGATGGCCAGGGCGTGGCCGCCCTTCGGCCGGCCCTCGCCCGCCCAGCCGCCGTCGCGCAGCCCGCCGTCGAGCAGGTTGAAGACCTCGACGTAGTGGCTCGGCGGCGCCATGTCGGCGTCGGCGGCGACCACCAGGGTCGGCACCCGCAGGCCGCGCACCTCCTCGGTGAAGTCGAAGTCCTTCGCCATCGCCGCACCGATCTTGTCCAGCAGACGGGGGAAGTCCTCGGGGCGCGGCGCGACCCGCTGGTACAGCTCGTACATCGGGGTGTCCTTCATGAACTCGGCGGCCGCCCCGGTGACCTGGCCCTGCTGCTGGAGCATCTCCGGGTAGATGGCGCTGCGGCGGATGTTCGCCGACGCCGAGACCACCCGGCCCACCTTCTCCGGGTGCCGGATCGCGACCTGGAGCGCCACGCCGCCACCGAGGGAGAAGCCGACGACGTCCGGCTTGTCCAGGCCGAGGTGGTCGATGAGGGCGGCCACGTCGTCGGCCATCAGCGTCACGTCCAGCGGCCGGTCGATGTCGGCGGTACGGCCGTGCCCCTGCAGGTCGACCGCGACGACCTGGTGGTGCTCGGCCAGCGTCGGCAGGATGGGCCCGAACATCTCACCCGAGCCGAGGCCGCCGTGCAGCAGGATCATCGGGCGGCCCGTCCCGTGCGTCTCGTAGTACAGGTGGACGCCGTTGACGTCGGCGTACTGCCCGGCGGTGGTGGTCTCGGCGCTCCACTGCGTGGTGGTCATGACGTGCTCCTCGTCTGCTGTCCGTGCTGAAGTGACGCCTGGTAGACCAGACCGGGACCGTGGACTCATCGGCGCGGGGGAGATGAATTCCTCCGCCGGGCGGCTACGGTTGTCCGGGTGAGCGATGTGGCGACGAGCGCACCGATCGAAGCGCACCTGGAGGCGTACCGGCCGGAGCTGACCGGCTACTGCTACCGGATGCTGGGCTCCGCCTTCGAGGCCGAGGACGCCGTGCAGGACACGTTCGTCCGGGCCTGGCGCGGCTTCGACCGCTTCGAGGGGCGGGCGGCGCTGCGCACCTGGCTGTACCGGATCGCGACGAACGTCTGCCTGAGCATGCTCTCCAGCACCCAACGTCGGGTCCGACCGATGGACCTCGGCCCCGCCGGGTCCGGTTTGGCCACCCACCCGGGCGAGCCGCGCCCCGAGGAGATCTGGGTGGGCCCGGTGCCGGACGAGCGGGTCCTGCCCGAGGGCAGCGACCCGGCGGAGGTGGTCGCCGGGCGTGAGTCGGTCCGGTTGGCGTTCGTCGCGGCGCTGCAGCACCTGCCGCCGCGGCAGCGGGCCGTGCTCATCCTGCGCGAGGTGCTGGCCTGGTCGGCCCAGGAGGTGGCCACCCTGCTCGACACCTCGGTGGCGAGCGTCAACAGCGCGCTCCAGCGGGCCCGCGCCACCCTCGCGAGCGCCGACGTCAGCGCCGACGTCCACCGGCCGATGGACGACGAGCAGCGGTCGCTGCTCACCCGCTACGTGCGGGCCTTCGAGGCGTACGACCTGGAAGCGCTCACCACCCTGCTGCACGAGGACGCGACGCTGTCGATGCCGCCGCTGCCGCTGTGGCTGCGCGGCCACGCCGACATCCTCGCCTGGATGTCCGGCACCGGCAGCGGCTGCCGCGGGTCCCGCCTGGTGCCGGTGGTGGCGAACGGCATGCCGGCGTTCGGGCAGTACCGGCCCAGCCTCGACGGCGCCGGGCACGATCCGTGGGCGCTGATCGTGCTGGAGCTCTCAGCCGGGCGGATCGCCGCGGTCAACAACTTCCTCGACACCGCCCGCCTGTTCCCGCTGTTCGGCCTGCCGGACCGGCTCGAATAGCGCGTCGGTCAGGCCGAACAGGCCGGCGAGCTCGCGCAGACCCGCGCCGGCGCCGCTGACCACGAGCCGCCAACCGTGCCGTCGCGCGGTCAGCCGCAGCCGGGCCAGCGCCTCGATGGTGACCAGGTCGGGGCGGGTCACGCCGGTCACGTCGCAGATCACCACGCCACGATCCCGGCCCCGCAGCACGTCGGCCAGGTCGGTGCAGAGGACGGGCAGGTCCGCGCGGGTCACCGCGGCACCGACGGCGAACCGGATCGTGGAGGTGCTCATCCGGGTAGGACCGCCGGGCGCCGGGAAAGTCATCGCTGTCGCGGCGATGACTCCGCGAGGACCCTCTGGTCTGACCGGCATGACGATTCAGCAGACACTGCGCATCGACGGCCGCGTCCTCCTGCCCGGCGACGGGGGTTACGACGACCACCGCAAGGCGCTCAATCCGGCGCTCGACCCCCGGCCCGCCGTCGTGGTCCGGGCCGCCGGCACCGCCGACGTACGCCGGGCGGTGCTGGCCGCGCGGCGCCACGCGCTGCCCTTCGCGGTCCAGGCCACCGGCCACGGGACGCACGTGGCGCACGACGGCGCGCTGCTGCTCCACACCGGCGCGATGGCGGCGGTCGTGGTCGACCCGGGCCGCCGGATCGCCCGCGTCGGCCCCGGCGCCCGCTGGGGCGACGTGCTGCGGGCCGCCGCGCCGTTCGGGCTCGCACCGCTCTCCGGTTCCTCGCCCGACGTGGGGGTGACCGGCTACACCCTGGGCGGCGGCCTGGGCTGGCTGGCCCGGGCGCACGGCCTGGCAGCCGACAGCGTGCTGCGCGCACAGCTCGTCACAGCCGACGGCACGCTGCGGACGGTCAGCGCCGACCACGACCCCGACCTGTTCTGGGCGCTGTGTGGGGGCGGCGGCTCGTTCGGCGTGGTCACCGCGCTCGAGTTCCGCCTCTACCCGGTCACCCGGGTGTACGCCGGCGCGCTCACCTTCGGGCGGGACCGGGCCGCCGAGACGCTCGGCTACTACCGGCGGTGGATCGAGCGGGTGCCGGACGCGCTCAGCTCAGCGGTGCTGCTCACCCGCGACGGGTCGCTCGTGCTCAAGGCCATGTACGCCGGTGACCCCGACCGGGGCCGCGCGCTGCTGGAACCGCTGCGCACGGTCGCCGGACCGGTCCTCGACGACGGCATGCGGGTCGTCGACTACGCCCACGCGGCGATGGGCGGGACCTTCGCGCGTACCTTCGACCAGGTCCGTACGCTCGACGACGACCTCCTCGCCGCACTGCTGGACGAGCCGGACAGCACGGTCGAGATCCGCCACTGGGGCGGTCGCATCGCCCGCGACTCCGGCGCCGCCGCCCACCGGGACGCGCCGCTGTCGATCGTCCTCGACACCGTGGCGTCGGCGCGGACCGCGGCGGCGCTGGACCGCTGCGGGATCGGCAGCGGCTTCCTCAACTTCCTCCACGACCCGTCCCGGATGTCGTCGGCCTTCACCGCCGGGAACTGGGCGGCGCTGCGCCGGATCAAGGCGGCGAACGACCCGGACAACGTCTTCGGCGCCGGCCTCGCCGTCCCGCCCGCCGTGCTGACCGCCGCCTAGATTGGGCTGCCCGCTCGGCACCGGCCCGCCGTGCCCGCGCCCGCGGCCGCGCCGTCAGAGCGCGAGGACGAGGATCATGGTGGCGTAGCTCACCAGCAGCAGGATCCCTTCGAAGCCGAGCCGGCCCCATCCGCAGGTCTGGCGGATGAGCAGGCCACCGAGCAGCGTGGCGGTCATGAAGAGGCTGGTGGTCGTGGCGAGCAGTTCGGCAGCGCCAGCGCTGTGGTAGATCGATCCCTGCCGGTAGGCCACGTCGCCGGCCACCAGGGTGAGCACGTCGAGGATGTTGCCGCCGAGCACGGCGGCGATGGCGAGGGTGACCGCGCCCCGGCGCACGGCGGCGATGGCGGTGACGGTCTCCGGCAGCGCGTTGACGATGCCCATGAGCACCGCCCCGACGAACCCGGCGGTGAGGCCGGTGACGTCGACGATGCTCTCGGCGGCCAGCGCCACGACCCAGCCGCCGGCGGCGACCAGGAGCCCGACGACGGCGAACCGGCTCCACAGCCAACCGGGCGATCGGCGGTTCAGGGGGTTCTCGTTGTGCGGGACGTCGGGTCGGGTCTCCGCGGTGGCGATCGCCTGCCACATCGGTTGTGCCCCGGCGCGGCGGATGAGCACCAGCCCGCCGACGTAGGCGGCGACGAGGACGGCCGACATCGGGTCCACCCCGGCGATGGTGGTCTCCGGGACGTAGCTGGCCAGCAGCGCGAGGGCGAGCAGCGCGATGAGCAGACAGCCCGAGAGCAGGTTCGACACGGACGCGGCGGCGTGTTCGAGATTCGCCCGTCGGTGGAAGGCGTCGGCGACGGCGACCGCCGTGGTCTGCGCGGCGATCCCACCCACGGCGTTGCTGTAGCCGAGGCTGGCCTCGCCGCTGCCGGCGGCGACGATGGTCATGATGACGCCCGACAGCCCGGTGACGAGGCCGAAGAACACCACCCCGAACAGGGCCTCGCCCCAGCCGGTGCGGTCGGCCAGGGCGTCGCCGAGGCCGGCCAGGCGGATGCTCCCCGCGACGGTGACGACCCCGGCCAGGACGAACACACCGGCACTCCAGGGCAGGGGCCAGGGCAGAGCGGTCACGTCCGGCACCGGCCGGTGGTTCCCCGAACCGCGCCGGTGATGCACCGGCACCCAGAACGGGTCATGCCAGCAATAGTAAGGTTTGTGAACAGAAAATGTTACAGTCACTCCCGTCGATGGAGGACCGGCCATCGGCCCGTCTCACCCGAAGGAGTGGTCAGATGCTCAGACTGCGCGCCCTGGTCGCGCTCGCGGCACTCGCTGTCGCCGGCGGACTGGTGGCGATCATCCCGTCGACCGCCGCGTCGGCCGCCGCCTGCGCGGCCCCCTGGCAGTCCTCGGCCGTCTACACCGGCGGCGCCCAGGTCTCCCACAACGGCCGCAACTACCAGGCGAAGTGGTGGACCCAGAACGAGGCACCACCGGGCACCACCGGGGTCTGGCAGGACCTCGGCGCGTGCGGCGGCGGCAGCACGCCGCCGCCCACCGGCAGCTGCAGCTACCCGAACTGGGTCGCCGGCACCTGGTACACCACCGGGGCCGTCGTGCGGTACACCAACGGCCTGTACTACATCGCCGAGCACGACAACCCGGGCTACGACCCCACCATCAGCACCTGGTACTGGGACCCCTACACCTGCGGCGGCACGCCGCCCACCAGCAGCCCCCCGCCCACCAACCCCGGCGGCTTCGTGGTCAGCGAGGCCCAGTTCAACCAGATGTTCCCGAGCCGCAACTCCTTCTACACGTACTCCGGGCTCGTCGCCGCGCTCAGCGCCTACCCGGCGTTCACGAAGACCGGCAGCGCCACCGTCCAGCGTCAGGAGGCCGCGGCGTTCCTGGCGAACGTGCACCACGAGACCGGCGGACTCGTCCACATCGTGGAGCAGAACAGCGCGAACTACCCGCACTACTGCGACTACAGCCAGCCGTACGGCTGCCCCGCCGGGCAGGCCGCCTACTACGGGCGCGGGCCGATCCAGCTGAGCTGGAACTTCAACTACAACGCCGCCGGCAACGCCCTCGGCCTGCCCCTGCTCACCAACCCCTGGCTGGTGCAGAACGACGCCGCGGTGGCCTGGAAGACCGCCATCTGGTACTGGATGACCCAGAACGGGCCCGGCACCATGACCGCCCACAACGCGATGGTCACCGGCGCCGGGTTCGGCGAGACCATCCGCAGCATCAACGGCTCGATCGAGTGCAACGGCGGCAACCCCGCCCAGGTGCAGAGCCGGGTCACCAGGTACCAGCAGTTCGTCGGCATCCTCGGCGTACCGGCCGGAGCCAACCTGTACTGCTGACCCCGAACCCGGGCCTCGTCACCCGCTCGCGCCGAGGGCGACGAGGCCCGGTGCGCGGGCGGCGCCGCTGATGGCGGGCGAGGCGGTCAGCTCGACGCCGCGGCCGAGCCGGCGGTGCTGGCTGGGGCTGACGCCGCGGACCCGCTTCAAGGCGGCGCTGAAGGCGACTCACTGGCGTAGCCGGCCCGACGGGCCACGGCGGCGAGCGTCACCGGCGGAGTACGAGGCGGAGCTGCGGCGCTGAGCCGGTGGCGGCGGGCTGCCCGCCGCCACCGGATCGCCTATCCTGTCGCCCGTGGCACGCCTGTCACCCCGTCTGGCCGCGATCGTGGACGCCCTTCCACTCCGGCCGCACTCCCGCGTCCTGGAGATCGGGTGCGGCCCCGGGGCGGCCGCGCGAGCGGTGGCCGCCCGGCTCACCACCGGCCACATCCTGGCCATCGACCGGTCCGCCAGCGCCGTCGACCAGGCGCGGGCCGCGGCGGTGGCCGAGATCGGCTCGGGCCGGATGAGCGTCCGGCAGGTAGCGGCCGAGGACTTCGTGCTGGAGCCGGGGGAGGAGCCGTACGAGATCGTGTTCGCCGTCCGGGTCGGCGCCCTGGACGGGCGGCACCCCGAGGCCGGTCGGCAGGTGCTGCGCCGGATCGCGATGGCGACCACCGCGGACGCCCGGCTCTTCGTCGACGGCGGCGATCCGCTGCGCGCGCTGGACATCCCGCGGCCCTGAGCCGACGACGGGCGCCGGGTCGACGTGGTCGGCGCGGCGGCTAACCTGTGCGCATGCGGGTTGCGACCTCTGGCGGCGACGTCGATGGCTGACGCGGACGACGTCCGTCGCCTGGCTCTCGCCCTGCCGCACGTGGTCGAGATCGACAGCGAGGGCTTCGACTTCCGGGTGGCCGACAAGGGCTTCGTCTGGTCCTATCCGGAGCGCAGGCCGGGTCGGCCGCGGGTCATCCGGACCGACATCGCGGTGCTGTACGTGGGCGACGAGGCGGAGAAGCAGGCCCTCCTGCTCGGCGAGCCGGAGCTGTTCTTCACCACGCCCGCCTACGACGGGTTGCCGCTGGTCATGGTGCGGTTGGCGCAGGTGAGCGTGGCCCGCCTGCACGAACTCGTCACCGACGCGTGGCGGATGCGCGCCCCCGACGCGCTGCACGGCGACCTCGACGACCGCGCCGACCCGTCCAGCGCGGCCCCGGCCTGAGCGATCCCGACCGGGGCGATCCCGGGCCGGACCGTCCACGGCCGTCCGGTCGACCGGACGGCGCGGCCCGCCGCCGAACGGACCACCGGTCCGCCGCCGGGCGATTCGGCGGCGGACCGGTGGGGGATCGTCGGATCGGGTGTGGCGGGAGTGCCGAGCGGCAGCCCCGAGGTACGGCTACCGGGTGGCGAGCCCCAGGCTGATCGTCCTGGTCAGCGTCGCGTTGTCGTCGTCGCCGTCCAGCGACCAGACCATCGCGCCGCCCAGGCCGGCCCGCCGGATGTACAGCGTCTTCTGCAGCACGACCGTCGGATCGTCGTACGTCCAGAAGGTCGTACCGTCGAACAGCCAGGCGTGCCCGGCACGCAGGTCGCGGTGGACCGCGTAGCCCTTGCCGGGCAGGGTCTTGAGCTGCTTGTAGTCCTCGAACCCGGCGGCGTGGGTGGCCGGGGCGGGCCCGGCGGCGGGCTGGAACAGGCCGTTGCCGCCGCCGGTGACGCCGGTCCAGCCCTGGCCGTAGTACGGGATGCCGAGGACCAGCTTGCCGCGCGGGGCGCCGCGGGCGATCCAGCCGTCGATGGCCACCTCGACGGAGAAGTCCGGGTTGTCCGGCGCTCCCGCCGGCACGCGCAGCGCCGACTGCTGGTTGGTCACCGTCTCCCAGGTGCCGTGGAAGTCGTACCCCTGCACGGTGGCGAAGTCCAGGTACCGGAAGATCTTGCGGCCCTCGTAACCGGCGTCCATCGCCGCCGGGTTCGCCGGCAGGAAGGCGGTCAGTTGGTAGTGCTTGCGGGTCTGCCGGCCGTACGCGTCGAGTTGCCGGCGGAATTCGGCGAGCAGCTTGGTGAAGTTCTCCCGGTCCTCCGGGCGGACCACGTTGCCCGGCTCGCCCGGCCAGTTCGGCCACTCCCAGTCCAGGTCGATGCCGTCGAACACCCCGGCGGCGGAACCGGGGCCGCCGCTGCCGCCGTCGAGGATCGGCAGGTTGCCCTTGAGGTAGAGGTCGATGCAGGAGGCGACGAACGCCTTGCGGGAGGCGTCGGTGCGGGCGGCGTTCGAGAAGTACGTCGACCAGCTCCAGCCGCCCAGTGAGATCATCACCTTCAGGTCGGGGTGTTTGGCCTTCAGCTTGGCCAGCTGGCCGAAGTTGCCGTTGAGCGGTTCGCCCCAGGCGTCGGCGGCGCCGTCGACGCTCTCCTCCGCCGGAACCGGGCGCTGGTAGTCGGCCCAGGCGTCACCCTCGCCCGGCCCACCGTCCACATAGCAGCGACCGTCCTCGCTGACGTTGCCGAAGGCGTAGTTGACGTGGGTGAGCCGGCTCGCCGCCCCGGAGGTGTCGAGCTTGCGGACCGGGAAGGCCCGACCGTAGATGCCCCACTGGGTGAAGTAGCCGACCCGGTGGTAGCCGGCGGAGTGTCGGCCGCCGTCACCCGCGCTCGCGGCGGTCGGCGGTGCGGCGGCGACCAGCACGGTCACCAGGGCGGCGAGGGCGGTGAGGCGGCGGTGACGGAATGGTCGCATCGGCACTCCCACGAGGACGGAGCGAGAAATTAGTTAAGAGACCTTTCTGATCGATGAAGCTAAGCGGATGGCCGCCGGTGGTCAAGGGCCCCCGGGCCGTCGGCGGCCGGCCGCACGGGGGATTGTGAGGCGGTTACCGGGCGGTCACCATGTCGAGTCATGGACTCGGCGCTGACCCTGATCGGACTGCCCATCGCCCTCGGCGTCATCATGCTCGGCCTGGGTCTCGGGCTGACCGTCGACGACTTCCGCCGGGTGGCCCACCATCCGAAGGCCGCCGTCATCGCGCTGGTGTGCCAGGTGCTGCTGCTGCCGGCGCTCTGCTTCGCCCTGGTGCTCGCCTTCGACCTGGCACCGGAACTGGCCGTCGGGATGATGCTGCTGGCCGCCTCCCCCGGCGGCACCACCGCCAACCTCTACAGCCACCTGTTCGGCGGGCACGTGGCCCTGAACATCACCCTGACCGCCATCAACTCGGTGCTCGCCGTGTTCACCCTGCCGGTCGTGGTCAACCTGTCGGCGGGACACTTCCTGGCCGACGGGCGCAGCATCGGCCTGCAGTTCGACAAGGTGCTGCAGGTGTTCGCCATCGTGCTCGTCCCGGTCGCGGTCGGCATGCTGATCCGGGCCCGGGTGCCGCGCGTCGCCGAACGGCTGAACCGTCCGGTCCGGATCCTCTCCGTCGTCGTGCTGGTCGCGGTGATCGCCGGCGCGGTGCTCGGCGAACGGGAGAACATCGCCGACTACTTCGTCTCGGTCGGCCTGGCCGTGCTCGCGTTCAACCTGCTGAGCCTGGCGATCGGCTACGGGGTGCCGCGGCTGGCCGGGGTCGACCGGCCGGCCGCGACGGCGGCCGGCTTCGAGATCGGCATCCACAACAGCACCCTGGCCATCACGATCGCGCTCAGCCCGGCGCTGCTCGACAACACCCGGATGGCGATCCCGGGGGCCGTGTACGGCATCGTCATGTTCTTCACCGCGGCGGCCTTCGGCTACCTGGTGACCCGCGGCCGGTCCGTCGCCACGTCGGCCGAATCCGCCACCGCCTGAGGCGCCGGCCGGCGCGTCGGTCGGCCCGGCGGCGGCTTAGCTGATCGTTAAGTAATCGGCCCGGCTGTTCATCCGGCGGGTCGGGCTGGGCAGACTGGGGCGATGTCCGCCGCCGACCCGTCCGCTCCCGCCAGCCACCGCCGTCGTACCAAGGCCCCGGTCGCGGTGCTCGTCGCGCTCGCGGTGGCCGTCGGGGCCGGCGCCTGGTCGCTGCGCGACCGGGTCGACGGCGGTACGCGGACCGCGGGGGACGCGGCCGCCGTCCGCGCCCCGGCGGGCGGCGCCCACGACTGCGCCGGGCGGCCCGTCCAGGCGCCCCGCGAGCTGCGCGGGATGTGGATCACGACGGTGAACAACATCGACTGGCCGAGCCGGCGCGGACTGCCGACCGAGACGGTGCAGGCGGAGTTCCGGGCCTGGCTGGACCTGGCCGTCCGGAACAACCACAACGCGGTCTTCGTGCACGTGCGGCCGAGCGGGGACGCGCTCTGGCCGTCCAGCTACGCGCCCTGGTCGGAGTGGCTGACCGGCCGCCGCGACGGCCGTGACCCGGGCTGGGACCCGATGGAGTTCATGGTCGCCGAGGCGCACGCCCGCAACCTGGAGTTCCACGCCTGGTTCAACCCGTACCGGGGTGGGCAGCCGGCCACCGTGGGCGGGCCCGGCCCCGGGCTGGACCAGTTGGCGCCGACGCATCCGCTGCGTCGACACCGCGACTGGGTGGTGACCTACCCCAGCGCCGACCGGCCCGGCAGCCGCCTCTACTTCAACCCGGGAATCCCCGAGGCGCGCCGGTTCGTCGAGGACTCGATGTTGGAGGCGGTCCGCCGCTACGACGTCGACGGGGTGCACTTCGACGACTTCTTCTACCCGTACCCGGAGGCCGGGCAGGATTTTCCGGACGACGCGGCGTTCGCCCGGTACGGCCGGGGCTTCCCGGACAAGCACGCCTGGCGCCGGCACAACGTGAACACCCTGGTCCGCGAGATGAGCGAGCGGATCAAGGAGATCAAGCCGTGGGTGAAGTTCGGCATCAGCCCGTTCGGCATCTGGCGCAACAAGCGCACCGACCCGGCCGGCTCGGCGACCGCCGGGTTGCAGAGCTACGACGCCATCTACGCCGACACCCGGCTCTGGGTACGCGAGCAGTGGCTGGACTACGTCGTGCCGCAGCTCTACTGGCACATCGGGTTCGACAAGGCCGACTACGCCAAGCTGCTGCCGTGGTGGACGGCCACGGTGAAGGGCACCCGGGTGCAGCTCTACATCGGCCAGGCCGACTACCGGGTGGGCGAGCGCGGCGCCTGGCGCGACCCGGCCGAGCTGGACCGCCAGCTCGCCCTCAACCGGCGGCACGGCGTGCACGGGAGCGTGCACTTCAGCGCCAGGCAGGTACGCGCCGACCGGCTCGGCGCGGTCAGCCGCTACCGCGCGGCGCACTACGCCGGCCCGGCGCTGGTGCCCACGATGGCGCAGCTACCGGCGGCGCCCCCGGCCGCCCCCACGGTCACCGAGGCGCGGCGCGCGGACGGCGGCGGGGTCGCGTTGACCTGGCGCGGCGACGGAGCGACCAGCTTCGCCGTCTACCGGGTGGACGGCGACACCGCCCGGCTCGTCGGCACCACCCGGGGCGCCGGCTGGGTCGACCGCGGCGCACCGGCCGAGGGCCCGCTCACCTACTGCGTGTCCGGCCTGGACCGCAGCGGGAACTCCGGCGGCCTCAGCGCGCCGGTCCCGGTCGCCGGCTGAACCGACAGCTGGCCGCCCGGCCGACTCCGGAGCGCCCCGCCGGCGCAACCTCGACCCGAGGACGGCGCCGGACGATCGCCTGTGACCTCCGTTACCTCGGGCCGGACCGGGAATCAGATCACCGGATCCGGATTTGGAGTCAGGTGTGACTCCTGACCTGTTTCCCGCCCGACTGCCCGCCGACCGGTCGGAGTCGATCCGATGACCGCCACCGTCGACGTCCCGGCGGCCGCGGCGGCTCCGCTGACACCCGGTGAACTGATGAGCGCCCGGCAACGCCTGCGGCTGGTCCTCGTGCTCGGGTCGCTGATCGCGGTCGGGCCGCTGACGATCGACATGTACCTGCCCGCGCTCCCCGCGATCGTCGCCGACTTCCACACCACGTCGGCCGCGGTCCAGCTGACCCTCACCGGCACGCTGGCCGGCCTCGCCCTCGGCCAGCTGCTGATCGGCCCGCTGTCCGACGCCGTCGGCCGGCGCGGGCCGCTGATCGCCGGCATCGCGCTGCACGTCGTGGCGTCACTGCTCTGCGTCGTCGCACCGAACATCGCGGTGCTCGGTGCCCTGCGGGTGGTGCAGGGCCTCGGCGTCGCGGCGGCCTCGGTGGTCGCGATGGCAGTGGTCCGCGACCTCTTCAACGGCGCGGCCTTCGCCCGGCTGCTCTCCCGGCTGCTGCTGGTCATGGGTGCCGCGCCGATCCTCGCGCCGACCCTCGGCGGCGGGCTGCTGCGCTGGACGGACTGGCGCGGCGTGTTCGTGGCCCTGGCCGCGTTCGGTGTGCTGCTCGTCGTGGTCGCCGTCCTCGGCCTCCGCGAGACGCTGCCGGCCGATCGCCGCCGGCCGCTCGGGCTGGCCGCGACGATGAGCGGGTACGGCTCGCTGCTGCGGGACCGGACGTTCGTGGGCCTGGTCCTGGTCGCCGGGCTGGCCATGGCGGCGCTGTTCGCGTACGTGGCCGGGTCGTCGTTCGTGCTGCAGGAGCAGTACGGCCTGGACGAGCAGCAGTTCGGGCTGGCCTTCGGCGCCGGGGCGGTCGGGCTGATCGCGGCGACCCAGTTCAACGTACGGCTGCTGCGCCGCTATCCGCCGCAGCGGATCCTCGTCGCTGCCCTGGGCGTGGGGACCGCGGCGGGGCTGGCGATGCTCGGCTTCGCGGCGACCGGGCTCGGCGGGCTGCCGAGCCTGCTGGTGTCGCTGTGGGTGGTGCTCGCCGCCGCGGGCCTCGCCATGCCGAACGCGCCGGCCCTGGCGCTGTCCCGGCACGGGGAGGCGGCCGGAACCGCCTCCGCGCTGCTCGGCGCCGTGCAGTTCGGCGTCGGCGCGCTGGCCGCGCCGCTGGTGGGTGTGCTGGGCACCGGTGCGGTGGCGATGGCCGTGGTGGTCGCCGGTGGCATGGTGGCCGCGACGGCGGTGCTGCTGGTGGTCGTCCGGCCGGCCCGGCTCGCCGAGCTGGGCTCGGACCCGGTGGTCGTGGCGGCGCACTGACCACCCGTCGCGCCGGCGGTCACGGGCGTTCGACCCGGATGGGGTTGCCGCGGACGAGGTCGTCGTGGATCCGCCACCGGGCGGTGGTGGCGGCCTGCCGCGCCGCCTCGTCCCCGCGCTCGACGCGCTGCCGCAGCAGCTCGATCGCGGTGCGGCGGTTGAGGCTGAACCGTCGTTCGGTGTCGACCACGACGACCAGGCCCGAGGGGCGGTGGGTCGCCCGGACCGCCGTGCTGACCTTGTTCCGGTGCTGGCCGCCGGGGCCGCCGGTCCGGCAGGCCATGATCTCGACGTCCGCCTCGGTGAACGACGTGGCCGGAATGTCGAGCTGGCACGGGTGGGCGATGACGTACCAGTTCTTCCGGCCGGCGCTCGCCCGGTAGGGGCTGGCCGCCTGCCAGCACAGGGTTCCGGTCCAGGACGCGGCGAACGGCTCGGCGCCGGCCCCACAGATCTGGACCAGGACCGACCGGTAGGTGTCGCGCCGGTCGCCGGACACGGTCTGGACCCGGCGGGTCGCCAGGCCATGTCGGGCGGCGTCGGCTTCCAGACGGCGCAGCAGCCGGCCCAGCGCCCAGGCACACTCCCGCGGGCCCCGCCCGGCGGACAGCAGCAGGTGGACGCTCATCGCCGGCCTCGCCGGCGGCGGTCGTCCCGGCGGTCCGGCCGGGGCGTGGACCCGACGTCGGGCGTCTTGTAGGTGACCACCGGGACCGTGGTGGCCACCGGGGTGGCCAGACCGTGGTCGACGAGGTCGCCGATCACCCGCTCGATGCGCTTGTAGGCAGTGGGCGCCTCCTCGAAGAGCAGTTGGCGGTCGCCGCAGACCACCAGCGACCCCACCGGGGTGCGGCGCAGCTCCTCGACGGTGTGCTTGATCCGGCCCCGGCGCAGCGCGTCGGCGCGGGACATCTTCCGCCCCGCGCCGTGCGCCACCGAGTGGTTGGCCTCCGGGCCGGCGTGGGCGGCCACCAGGTAGGAGGGGGTGCCGCGGGTGCCGGCGACCAGCACGTCCCGGCCGTCGCCCGGCGCCGCGCCCTTGCGGTGCAGGTAGACCCCGTCGCGGCGCTGCACCAGGTTGTGGCACTGGTCGACCACCGGCTCGGTCGGCTCGGCCCCGAGGGCGTACGCCACCCGGGCGGCCAGCAGCCGCCGGTTCAGCGACCCCCACCGTACGGCGTCGTCGTGCGCCGCCAGGTAGGCGGCGGGGTCCGGGGTGGGACCGGCGCCGTGGACCTCGGTGTGCGCCCGCAGGATCCGCTCGCCCAGCCCTCGGGAACCGCTGTGCACGACGAGCACGAGGTCGCCGGCGTCGAGCCCGAGTCGGCTCGCGTGGCCGGGCTCGAGGACGGTGCCGATCCGGGCCAGTTCGACGAAGTGGTTACCCCGGCCGACCGTCCCGAGCCCCTCGACGTGGCCGGCGGGCACCCCGCCGGTCAGGACGGACCAGACCGGGTCGTCGGCGTCCCGGTCCGGGTCGAGCGCGCGGTCGAGGTCGGGGAACCGGGCGGCGAGCTTCTCGGGTACGACGCGCCTGAGGTTGATCGGGAACACCGCGATGCCGCACCCGATGTCGGAGCCGACCAGGAACGGGTACAGCTCGGTCGACGTCATGGCGGCGCCGATCGGCGCGCCCTTGCCGGGGTGCAGGTCCGGCATGCCGGCGACGTGGATCATGCCGTCGAGGGTGGCGACCTGGTGGCACTGCGCGACCGCGTCGGACTCGATCCAGCTGGTGGGGGAGGCGAAGACGGTGACGGTGGCGGGGCTGGACTGCGGCAGAAACTCCTGCCGGACATGCTGCTGGGACAACGACGCTCACTTCTCTCCGGGAGAGGGATGGACGGACGGCACGGCGGCGCCGTGGGGGCGGGGGCCTCGGTGCGTGGCGGAGGGTCCGTCAGAACGTCATGGACGTCACCCTGCCGGAGCCGGCCGTACGGCGGCAAGCGACTTTCGGTGGCGGCCCGACCCCGCCCGCCGAAGCCCGGTGAGCTGGCGGGGGCGGACCGCGTGGCCGGCCCCGAGGTGACGTCCGAGATTTTTTCTTGACTCATTCCAGAAAACCGGCCAGACTTCCGGGCGTGGCCACGGCTCTGGACTTCCAGCAGATGCTGCGCGGGGCCGCGTTGCGCGTGACCCGTCCCCGGATGGCGGTGCTGAACGCGGTGCACGCGCATCCGCACGCCGACACCGACTCGATCATCGGTGCCGTGCGCAGGGACCTCCCCGAGGTGTCCCGCCAGGCGGTGTACGACGTGCTGCGCGCGCTGACCGCCGCGGGCCTGGTGCGGCGCATCGAGCCGCCCGGCAGCGTGGCCCGCTACGAGGCGCGGACCGGGGACAACCACCACCACGTGGTGTGCCGGTCCTGCGGCCTGATCGCCGACGTCGACTGCGCCGTCGGCGCGGCGCCCTGCCTGACCGCTTCCGACGACCACGGTTTCTCGATCGACGAGGCCGAGGTCGTCTACCGGGGTCGCTGCCCCGACTGCTCCACCGCTGGCACCTCCTGATCCCACTGTTCCGCCCACCACGGAAGGAATGCGTTGTCCGAGAACCCGATGTCCGAGCACCACGAGGCCGTCGTCCATGACGCGGAGGCGGGCAGCGAGTCTCGCTGCCCGGTCGCGCACGGTCGCGCCCCCCACCCGACGCAGGGCGGCGGCAACCGCGGCTGGTGGCCGGAGAGCATCAACCTCAAGATCCTCGCCAAGAACCCCGCGGTGCGGAATCCCCTCGGCGAGGAGTTCGACTACGCCGCGGCGTTCCAGAGCCTCGACCTGGCCGCCGTGAAGCGCGACATCGCGGAGCTGCTGACCACCTCGCAGGACTGGTGGCCGGCCGACTTCGGCCACTACGGCCCGCTCATGATCCGGATGGCGTGGCACAGCGCCGGCACCTACCGGATCAGCGACGGCCGGGGCGGCGCCGGCGCCGGCATGCAGCGCTTCGCGCCGCTCAACAGCTGGCCGGACAACGGGAACCTGGACAAGGCCCGCCGCCTGCTGTGGCCGGTCAAGAAGAAGTACGGTCAGCAGATCTCCTGGGCCGACCTGATGATCCTCGCCGGCAACGTCGCCCTGGAGTCGATGGGCTTCAAGACCTTCGGCTTCGCCGGCGGCCGGGCCGACGTCTGGGAGCCGGAGGAGGACGTCTACTGGGGACCCGAGACCACCTGGCTGGGTGACCAGCGCTACACCGCTGACCGGGAGCTGGAGAACCCGCTCGCCGCGGTGCAGATGGGCCTCATCTACGTCAACCCCGAGGGTCCGAACGGCAACCCGGACCCGGTCGCCTCGGCCCGGGACATCCGCGAGACGTTCCGCCGGATGGGGATGAACGACGAGGAGACGGTCGCGCTGATCGCCGGCGGCCACACCTTCGGCAAGACCCACGGCGCCGGCCCCGCGGACCACGTCGGCCCGGAGCCGGAGGCCGCCCCGATCGAGCAGCAGGGCCTGGGCTGGAAGAGCAGCTTCGGCACCGGCAAGGGCGCTGACACGATCACCAGCGGTCTCGAGGTGACCTGGACCTACCACCCGACCCGCTGGGACAACGAGTTCTTCCACATCCTGTTCGCCTACGACTGGGAACTGGTGAAGTCGCCGGCGGGCGCCAACCAGTGGCGGCCGAAGAACGGCGCGGGCAGCGACATGGTGCCGGAGGCGCACGATCCGACCAAGCGCCGCGAGCCGCGGATGCTGACCAACGACCTCGCCCTCCGGTTCGACCCCGTCTACGAGCAGATCTCCCGGCGCTTCCACGAGCACCCGGACGAGTTCGCGGACGCCTTCGCCCGGGCCTGGTTCAAGCTGACCCACCGCGACATGGGCCCGATCCAGCGCTACCTCGGCCCCGAGGTCCCCACCGAGGTCCTGGTCTGGCAGGACCCGGTTCCGGCGGTGGACCACGAGCTGGTCGACGCCGACGACGTCGCCGCCCTCAAGGCGCAGATCCTCGCCTCCGGGCTGTCGGTGCCCCAGCTGGTCTCCACCGCCTGGGCGTCGGCGTCCACCTTCCGCGGCGGCGACAAGCGCGGCGGCGCCAACGGCGCGCGCATCCGCCTGGAGCCGCAGAACAGCTGGGAGGTCAACAACCCGGACGAGCTGGCGCGGGTGCTGCGCACCCTGGAGGGCATCCAGGAGGCGTTCAACGCCGCCCAGACCGGCGGCAAGAAGGTCTCGCTCGCCGACCTGATCGTGCTCGCCGGCGGCGTCGGCGTCGAGCAGGCCGCGCGGAACGCCGGCTTCGACATCGACGTTCCCTTCACCCCGGGACGCACCGACGCGACCCAGGAGCAGACCGACGTGGAGTCGTTCGCGGCGATGGAGCCGACCGCTGACGGGTTCCGCAACTACCTCGGCAAGGGCAACCGCCTGCCGGCCGAGTTCCTCCTGGTCGACAAGGCGAACCTGCTGACCCTGACCGCGCCCGAGATGACCGTCCTCGTCGGTGGTCTCCGCGTCCTGGGCGCCAACTACCAGCAGTCGTCGCTGGGTGTCCTCACCAGCACCCCGGGCTCGCTGACCAACGACTTCTTCGTCAACCTGCTCGACCTGGGCACCACGTGGCGGGCGACGTCCGAGGACGCGAACACGTTCGCGGGTCTCGACGCCGCCACCGGTGAGGTCCGGTGGACCGGCAGCCGCGTCGACCTGGTCTTCGGGTCCAACTCGGAGCTGCGCGCGCTCGCCGAGGTCTACGCGGGCGACGACGCGCGGGAGAAGTTCGTCCGGGACTTCGTCGCGGCGTGGGTCAAGGTGATGAACCTGGACCGGTTCGACCTCGCCTGATCCCGACCTACGGGCCGGCCGGCGCACGCCGGCCGGCCCGTCGTCGATCCGGCCGCCGGTACCGCCGCCGGTGGCCGGCCGGTGGCGGTACGACGCCTGATTTGTCGGAAACCCGTCCGGGCGGTGGCCCGTGGTCGTGCGACGATCGTCGGGCGGCTCGTCCGCCGGCCCGCCCAGGCACGATCGCAGGCAGGCGAGCAGAGGCCACACCTCGTACCCCTTGGAGAGCACCATGTCCCTCTCCCCGGCTCGGGTCTTCGCGGCGCTGAACGCGGTGCGACCCCTCGAGCGGTCGTGGCCGGTGCTGGGCAAGGCCGTGGTGGTCGGCGGCAGCGTCGCGGGGCTGCTGGCCGCGCGGGTGCTCTCCGACCACGCGGAGAGCGTCGTCATCCTCGACCGGGACGACCTGCACGCACCCGGCGGGCGGCCCGGGGTGCCACAGGGGACACAGCTGCACGCGCTGCTGCCCGGCGGCTTCCTCCAGCTCGAACAGCTGTTTCCCGGGTTCCGCGAGCAGGCTCTGGCCCAGGGGGCGGTGGAGGCCCCGCCGGCGGCCCGGCGGAGCTACCTGGACGGCCGACGGAAGGTCGTCGTACCCGACGACGCCGACAGCCTGGCCGGCAGCCGGCCGCTGCTCGAAGGCCTGATCCGCCAGCAGGTGCTACGCCTGCCCAACGTCAAGACGGTCACCGCCCGCGCCACCGGCCTGGTGGTCGACGGCGCCGTGACCACCGGGGTGCGCTTCGACGTCGGCGGGATGTCCGGCGTCGAGAGCGGAGACCTCGTGGTGGACGCCATGGGCCGGTCCAGCCGGCTGTCCGACTGGCTGGAACAGGCCGGCTGGGAGCGGCCGGTCACCCGGCGGATGACCGTGCACCTCAACTACGCGACGGCGCTGTTCCGCCGCCGCGAGGCGAACCCGGACCTGACGGTCGTCATGGCGCTGCACACCCCGAGGATGGCGTCCGACGTGGCCGGGGCCGCGTTCTTCGCCATCGAGGACGGCCGGTGGATGGCCATGATGGCCGGCTACGGGGACAACCGGCCGGGGCGCACCGCCGAGGACTTCGTCCGCCGGCTGCGGCAGCAGTTCCCACCGGAGTTCGGCGAGGTCGCCGGCAGCGAGCTGCTCGGCGACGTGCGGACCTACCGCCACGCCGACAGCCGGCGGCGCGAGTTCGCCGCGCTGAAGCGGTTCCCGGCCGGGCTGGTCAGCGTCGGCGACGCGGTGGCGTCCTTCAACCCGGTGTACGGGCAGGGGATGACGGCGGCGGCGCTGCACGCGGCCTGCCTGTCGACGTACCTGCGCTCCGGGCCGGACCTGCGGGTGCCCGCGCGCCAGTTCCTCGCCCTGCAGAAGGTGGTGGTCGACGCCGCCTGGTCGATGTCGACCTCCGCCGACCTGGCGCTGCCGCACGTCGACGGCCCCTACCCGCGCGGCTACCGGCTCTCCAGCTGGGTCAGCCGGCAGATCGTCACGGCGACCGTCACCGATGTGCCGACCGCGCGGCGCTTCAACGACGTCGTCTCCATGCGCGCGCACCCGCGCTCGCTGGCCACGCCCGGCGTGGTCCTCGGCGCCCTGCGCGCCAACCTGCGGGCCCGCTGAGCGCTCACCGCGGCCGGACGCCGACGGTGCCGACCCGGCCGGCGACGGCTGCCGCCCCGGACCGGTCCGCACCGCCGTGGTCGCCGTCACCGGCGCCCGGCCGGCGGTGGTCGGCAGCACGCGCCGTCCGACGGTCCGGATCGGTGTCCGCCAGGAACCTCTCGATCCCGGGATCGCGGCCGGTCACGCAGTTGTCCAGGATCTCCCGCGCGGCGGCCCGGCTCGACTCGGCGAGGCCGAGGTCCCCGGTCATCTCGTGCACCCGGGCGGACTGCCGCAGCACGATGCCGTACAGGAAGGGGCGGCCCAGGCCCTCGGCGAGGTGACCGGCGCGGTGCAGGTCGGCGAGGGCGGCCTCGGCCTCGCCACGGCGCACCGCGACCTCGGACCGGACGATCAGGCCGTGCCATTCCGCCTCGCCGTATCCCACCTCGCGGGCCTCGGCGATGCCGTGGTCCAGCCACCAGCCGGCCTCCTCCGCCCGGCCCTGCCGGACCAGGGCCCGGCCGACCGACACGCGGGACATCGCCAGGAACCGGTCACCGAGCGCCTGCCGGGCCTCCAGCGCGCGGCGGGCGAAGCGCTCCGCGGCCGCCGGGCGGCCCAGGACGTCGTACGCCTCGCCGAGGTTGTGCAGGCTGACCGCCATGTTGAAGCCGTTACCCGCCTGCCGGTACAGCCGGTACGCCTGGATGAAACAGGAGACGGCGTCGGCGGGCCGCTCGATCTCGTAGTAGATCAATCCGATGATCTGCAACGTCGTCGCCTGCAGCGGGTCACCGGTCCGCCTCCGGATCGCCAGCGCGGCCTCGAGCTGCGCCAGCGCTTCCTGCTGGTGGCCGAGCCGGTGCCGGGCCAGCCCCAGTGAGGTCAGGGCCAGCGACTCACCCGCCAGATCGCCGCCGGCGGCGTCCCGGGCGAGCGCCGCGAGCTCACCGAGCTCCGCCCAACGTGACCGGGGCGCCAGATAGGGGCCGATCGCGCGCAGCAGATCCAGTGCGGCCGTGCCGGGATGACGGCGGGCGACAGCCAGCAGCGTGGGGAGCTCGCGCTCCAACCAGCCGTTGGCGGCCGTCGGGTCGGGAAAGGTCATCGCGTGTGGCGACTCGACCGGCCCACGGTCGAGCGGTCCCGGCCGGACGATGTTGGCCGCCCGCCAGGCGGTCGCCACGTAGTAGGCGATGATGCGCTCGGCGGCGGCGCGCGTCTCGTGCCCGCCTTCGTCGCCGTCGATCAGCTCCTGCCCGGTGAGCCGCAGCAGGTCGTGCAGGCGGTACCGGTCGGACTCGAGCAGCTCCAGCAACTGCAGTTCGACCAGGCGTTCCACGACGGCGTCGGCTCGGGCCGCCGGCACGTCCAACAGCGCGGCGACGGCGGTGGCGTCGAACGGCTGCACGGCCAGCTCCGCCAGCAGGCGGAACGCCTGGGCCGCCTGCCGGTCCACCAGGGTTCCGGATTCGTGTAGCTGCTGATAGCCGGAGCGCAGGCAGGCCCGGACGCTGAACTGCGGAAGCTCCAGCAGGTCCAGCCGGTTGCGCTCGTCGGTCAGCCGGTCCGCCAGCCGCCGGAGCGACAGCGCCGGATGGGCGGCCAACCGGGCACCGACCACCCGCAGCGGCAACGGAAGGTGCTCGCACAGCCGGCCGAGCCGGGCGGCCTGCTCCGGCTCCGCGGCCACCCGTTCCGCTCCGACCAGCTCGGCGAGCATCCGCACGGACTCCGCGGGTGACAGCGGGCCGACCGGCACGTGCACCGCACCGTCCAGCGAGTTGAGCATCATCCGGCTGGTTACCAGCACCAGACAGTCCGCCGACGCGGGCAACAGCGTGGCTACCTGGTGCGCGTCGATGGCGTTGTCGAGCAGGATCAGCACCTTGCGGCTGGCCGACAGGGAGCGGAACTGGGCGATCGCCTCCGCGTGGTCGCCACTGATCGCCGAGGCGGGCAGGCCCAGGCCGGTCAACAGGCGGGTCAGTGCCGCGAGCGGCGTGAGCGGGGTGAGCGCCGGGGTGGAACCCTGCAGGTCCAGGTAGAGCTGACCGTCCGGGAACCGGTCGGCGAACCGGTGCGCCAGCCACACCGCCAGGGTCGACTTCCCGGAGCCGGCGGGGCCGTTGAGGGCGAGCACGGCCGGACGCGCTCCGGTGCGCGACGCACCGGCGGCGAGCCGCAGGGCGGTGCGCTCCCGAACCCGGCCGACCAGTACGGCGGGTGCGGGCGGCAACTGCCGCGGCCGGACCCCGGCCGGCTCCGCCGACGGCACCGGACCGGTGACCGGATCGCCGGGCGTCCAGAGCGTCTTGTCATGCGTCAGCACCGCACGGTGGGCCTGCCGCAGATCCGGCCCCGGTTCGATGCCGAGCTGCTCACGCAGGGCCAGTCGGGCGCGTTCGTACGCCTCCAGCGCCCCCGCCGGATCGCCGGCCTGGCTGAGCCCGTTCATCAACAGGGCGTGCGCCCGTTCCCGGGTCGGATTGGCGGCGACGTGCCGGCGCAGCAGCGGCACCGCGTCCTTCGCCCGATCCAGTCGCAACAGCAGGGCCGCCTGCTCCTCCACGGCGTAGGTGAACTCGGCGTCGAGCTGCGCCGTGTACCAGCTGAGCAGCGGTCCGGTTCGCACGTCGGCGAGCGTCACGCCGCGGCGCAGGGCGAACGCCCGATCCAGCAGGGACAACGCCTGGTCCTGCTCGTTGGCGGTCCGAGCGGCCCGGGCGGCGCCGGTCAGGTGCCGGAAGGTCTGCGCGTCGAGCTGGTCCGGCGCCAGGTGCAGGACGTAGCCACCCCGGGCGGGCACCAGCAGGTCCCGACCGGTCGGGCCGAGGTGCTGCCGGATGGCGTCGACGAGTTCGCCCAGCTCGGCGTGGGCCGCCGCGGGCGGATCCATGCCCCAGATCTCCTCCGCCAGGGTGTCGAGATCGACGGGGTCACCGGCCCGCACCAGCAGGCAGGCCAGCACGATGCGGGAGCGGGGTGGGAGGGCCGGCAGCGCCGAGCCGTCCCGTTCCACCCGCAGCGGGCCGAGCAACCCGAACCACAGCACCTCGCCGGCCGGCGCCGCACGGCGCTCCGTCGTCGCGGTCCTGGCCTGGGCGTCGGCGGCCGGCTGGCCCGCCGGTCGCGGCGCACCGCGGAGGACCTCCTGGTGGAGGTCCTTCACCACCGGCTCGGGTACGACCTGGAGGCTGGGGTCGTTGCGCAGGATCAGGTCCCGCAGCCGGGCCAGCTCCGGGGTCGGGTCGACGCCGAGCTCGTCGACCAGGCGGCGGCGGAACTGGTCAAAGCGGTCCAGCGCCTCGCCCGGCCGGTTGGTCAGGTACAGCGCCCGCATGAGCCGCCCGACCAGCGGCTCCCGCCACGGGTAGGCCTCGACGAGTTCCAGCAGCCGGCCGATCACCTCGTCGTACCGGCCGAGGCCCAGTTCGAGGTCGAGGCACCGCTCGACCACCGTCATCCGGCGCTCGTCGAGGCGCTGGGCGGCGGCGGTCAGCGCCGGCGTACGCAGGCCGTCCAGCGCCGGGCCGTGCCACAGCGCCAGCGCCTCCCGGAGGCTGGCCACGGCGGCCTCCGGCGCGCCCTGGTCGAGGTGCCGGTCGGACTGGCGGACCCGTGCCTCGAAGACGTCCAGGTCGAGCTGACCGTCGGCGACCGTCAGCAGGTAGCCGGAGCCCTGGGTGCCGATGACGTCGGCGGGGAGTCCGGCCTCGCGCATCGCTCGCCGCGCGGCGGCCACCCGGTTGCGGACCTGCACCTCGGCGCTCGCCGGGGGATGGTCGCCCCAGGCGGCGTCCACCAGCCGGGAGACCGGTACCAGGCGGTTGGCTTCCAGCAGCAGCGCGGCCACCATGGCCTGGCTGCGCGGGCCGCCCACGGGCACCGGCCGGTCGTCGACGCGCACCTCGACCGGACCGAGCAGCCGGAACGTCACCGCTGGCACCTGTTCGCCCTCCGAAGCGCCGGTCAGGGCGACCGCGATCGGTGGCTCGCGGGCGCCGTGTCAGGCTCGACAGTAGGCGAGGGCGGGAAATCGGCAACGTGGTGTCCCGGGATGGGGTGGCGGCGGGCCGAGCGGGCCACCCCGCCCGGTCAGCCGGCGGGCATCGGCTCGGCCCGGGGCACGTCCCGGGTGGCGGCCGGCGGGCGACGGCGACGGGCGTGCCGGCGGTAGAACGTGCCGAGGTAGATCGCCTGCAGGGTGCCCTCGACCGCCAGCACCAGCGCCCCGTCCACGGCCGCGAGCAGGCTTCCACCGGTCGCGCCGGCGATCACCGCCGAGCCGGCCTGGACCGCCCCGTGCAGCAGGATCGGGATCCCGAAGCCGACGAAGCTGGCCAGCGCGACCAGGCTGCCGAGCACGACGGCCGCCGAGTAGAGCCGCACCGCGCGGCGTTCGTGCGCCGGCAGCTCGGCGCTCGGGTCCGCCCCGGCCGCCGCCACCCGGCCGGGCAGCGCCGCGTGGCCGCACCGGCGCAGCAGGTGCCGGGCGTACGCGAGGCCGTCGTGGAACAGGTTGCGGCACCGCAGCAGGTCGAGCAGGACGAAGTAGAGGTCGGTGCGCATGTAGACGTGCAGTTGCAGCACCATCGACATGACGATCACCAGCACGACGGCGGCGAGCAGCCCGTCGACCAGCGGAGGCGGCCCGGCGTACCCGATCACCAGCAGCGCGCCGCAGACGACGGCGAGGTCCCAGAGCAGCCCGCTCAGGTAGACCCGGTACCGGTTCCGGCGCGGCACCGACCAGATCGCCGTCACGTCGGTCTCCAACACCAGGTGGTGCAGCCGTGTGGCGAACCGGATCCGTGCCGGCGCGCCGAGCGAGCGGGCCGCGACCAGGTGGCTCAGCTCGTGGAAGATCGCCGTGACCGAGAAGAGCGCGGTGTTGACCAGCACGGCGAGGCCGACGTAGTCGGTCCAGAAGAAGTCCCGGTACGACGGCAGCAGTTCAGGACGGCGTACGACGGTGACCAGGGTCGTCGCGACCAACGCCAGGTAGACCAGCTTCGCCGCGGGGCCGAAGAGCCAGCTCACGTGCCCGGCCCGCAGGCCGGGCAGATGCGGCCGGAGCGGGCGGTGCGGGTCGGCGACCGGCCGGCCGTCGACCTCGGCGACCATGCCCGCCTCGCGCAGCGCCGCCACCAGGTCCGCCAGGTCGACGTCGACGTCGTGCTCGGTGGCGAGCCGGTGCTCGGCCGCGCCGATCGACAGCCCGGCGTCGAGCAGGTCGACGGCCCGGGCGCCGATCGTCGGCAACTCCACGAACTCGCCGACGTCGGGCCGGCCCACCACCACCGCGTCGGGGTCGTCGTCGGACGGCCGGACCCGAAGCGGGTGGAACCGGACGCGGCTCTCCGCCGCTGGCGGCGTTTCCGCCGTCTCGGTCACGGCCACCTCCACCTGATCAGCTCCGGTTCTCGGCACGGGGCCCGCAGGAGGGGCAGTCCGGGTCGTGCGGGACGTCGATGAAGTACTGGTGCTCCCAGCGCGCGATGCTCTGGTGGAAGACCCGGCCGGCGACCTGCTGCGGCAGTCCGGCGAGGTGGTAGAGCACCTCCAGCGCGCACAGGTGCCCCGAGATGTTGGCGCTGGCCGCGATGACCGCGTTGGGGCGCGGCTGGCCGGTCAGCGGCTTGCCGTCGGTCTGGAACTCGTGCCTGTCGGGCCGGCGGGACAGGCAGGTGTAGCAGCCGGTCCGGTACGGCAGGAACGAGCCGACGACGGTCATCGGGCCGGTGTAGAGGGCCATGAACCAGGGTGTGCGGGTACGCAGCGCGGCCTCGTTCGTCCAGCTCTGGATCAGCCGCACGGGCTTGTCGGCGCAGAGCACGAAGGCGTCGCAGCCGGCCATCAGGGGGACGATGTCCTCGACGGAGCGCACCTGGCACTCCTCGCCGGTCACCTCCACCCGGGAGTTCATCGCCCGCAGCCGCTCCACCGCTGTCTTCACCTTCGGCTGGCCGACGTCGCGCTCGGTGTAGAGCAACTGGCGGGTCAGGTTCGCCTCGTCGACGACGTCGAAG
Organism: Micromonospora sp. S4605; assembly: GCF_003176715.1. Classification (NCBI taxonomy): domain Bacteria; kingdom Bacillati; phylum Actinomycetota; class Actinomycetes; order Micromonosporales; family Micromonosporaceae; genus Micromonospora; species Micromonospora sp. S4605. Next base: position 103 of record NZ_QGSW01000138.1, on the reverse strand, counting down.
TCGACGCAGTGCAGGCTGCCGACGCCGCTGGCGACCAGGCCGGCGGCCACCGCGGTACCGGTGCCACCGAGGCCGAGCAGGCCCACCCGGGCCCGCCCGATCC
>NZ_QGSW01000247.1:0-4561 GCF_003176715.1 Micromonospora sp. S4605 | reverse complement strand
CCCACGGGGACTCCTCGGGGTGGGACCAGGGTGGGCACCATCCTGCACCGCCGTGGCCGCCAGGGGCACTGGCCGATCCGGCGTAGATCCGGTTTGTCCGGCAACGGGTAGTGATCCGTCCCATCCCGCCCCGCGCCGGGTCCGTCGTGTTGTGTGCGACCGTTGTCTAATACAGGATCAGCAGGGCACTCGGAAGGAGCCCGACATCACCAGCGAACTCCCGCGTCTCGCGGCGGTGACCCGGCCGTACCGGGGGACCGGTCTGGCCGGTTCCCCCGTCGTGCCGTACCCGCACGGCGGCCTGGGACGGCACCCCAACCTGCCGCCGGGTGAGCGGCTGCGGGTGCTGCTGGTCGAGGACGACGAGGGGGACGCCTTCCTGGTCGGCGAGCTGCTCGCCGAGACCAACTCGATGATCGACCTGCTCGTCGCGACCAGCCTGAGCGAGGCCCGGCAGCGGGTGATGGGTGTGGACTGCGTCCTGCTCGACCTCGGCCTGCCCGACGCGCAGGGGCTGGACGGGTTGCGGGAGGTGCTGGAGATGGCCAGCGGCGCCGCGGTCTGCGTGCTGACCGGCCGCTCGGACGAGCACCTGGGCATCGTCGCCGTCGCCGAGGGGGCGCAGGACTACCTGGTCAAGGGCCAGGTCGACGGGGTGCTGCTGACCCGCGCGCTGCGCTACGCGGTGGAGCGCAAGCGGGCCGACGAGAACGCCCGCCGGCTGCGCGAGGTGGAGCTGCGCCAGGCCGAGTCGGCCCGCCTGGAGCGCGGCCTGCTGCCCCAGCCGCTGATGACCACCGACCAGGTCGCGGTGCACGCCTTCTACCGGCCGGGCCGGCACGCCGCGCTGATCGGCGGCGACTTCTACGACGTGGTGCAGACCCGTCCCGACCGGCTCGACCTGATCGTCGGTGACGTCTGCGGGCACGGCGCCGACGAGGCGGCGCTCGGCGTCGAACTGCGGGTGGCCTGGCGGGCGCTGATCCTCGCCGGGGTGCCCGACGACGAGGTGCTGCCGGCGCTGGAGCAGGTGCTGATGAGCGAGCGCCGGCTGCAGGAGATCTTCGCGACCGTGGCCACCGCCCGGCTGGACCTGGACGCCAACCGGGCCACCGTGCGGTTGGCCGGCCACCCGCCGCCGCTGCTGCTCTCCCGCGGCCGGGTCGCGCCGGTTCCCGCCCCCGGCGGCCTGCTGCTGGGCGTACGGCCGCGCCGGCCGGTCGCCTACGACCTGGAGTTCGACGCCGATGACTGGTCCCTGTTGATGTACACCGATGGCCTGATCGAGGGTCGGGTCGGCGAGGGCGACGAGCGCCTCGACGTGCCCGGCCTGAACGACCTGCTCGCGGAACCGGCCAGTCGGCAGGTGCCGCTGCCCGAGCTGCCCGCCTGGCTGGTCGGGCGGGCCGAGCAGCTCAACGGTGGCCCGCTCGCCGACGACGTCGCCATGCTGCTGCTCAGCCGGGGTGGTGGCCGATGACCGCAGAGACCTCCGGCTGGACCCTGCGCCAGCGGGTCGTCACGCTGCTCGCCGTGGTCGGCCTGCTGCTGGTCGGCCTGGCCGTGGCCGAGGCGTTCGTGGCCGCGCAGAACCGGGCCAAAACCGACGCCGTGCTGAACAAGACGGCTCCGCTGCGGGTGCAGGCGCAGGAGCTGCTCAACGCGCTGTTGGACCAGGAGACCGCGGTCCGCGGCTTCGCGGTCAGCGGTGACCGGGCCGACCTGACCCCGTACGACGACGGGCTGCGGCTGGAACGGGACCGGGTCGCCTCGATGCAGCGGCTGCTGGACGACTACCCGGAGATCCGGGAGGAACTGCGACAGGTCGAGAGCCAGGCCGAGCAGTGGCGGCAGTCGGTCGCCCTGCCGGTGATCGCGACGACCGAGCAGGAGGGTACGGCCGCCGGCCAGGCACTGGTCACCGACCAGGCCCGCCAGCAGTTCGACCAGGTGCGGGAAGCCGTCAACGCGCTCCAGGACGAGATCGTCTCCGCCCGGGAGAAGGGCGCCCGGGACGTGCAGCGGACCGGCAACCTGCTGGTCGTCCTGCTGATCGTCGCCGCGCTGGTGGTGGTGGTCACCGGCGCCGTGCTGCTGCTCTCGCTGGACCGGATGGTGGTCCGCCCGCTGACCGCGCTCGCCGACCAGGTGCGCGAGGTGGCCGAGGGCGACTACCAGCACAGCATCACCGGCGCCGGGCCGCCGGAGTTCCGCCGCCTCGCCGACGACGTGGACGCGATGCGGCGGAAGATCGCCAGGGACCTGGCCGAGGTACGCGAGGCCCGGGAACGCATCGAGTGGGTCAACAGCCAGCTGCAGAAACAGGCCGAGGAGCTGACCCGGTCCAACCGTGACCTGGAGCAGTTCGCGTACGTGGCCTCGCACGACCTGCAGGAGCCGCTGCGCAAGGTGGCCAGCTTCTGCCAGCTGCTCCAGCGCCGCTACGCCGGGCAGCTCGACGAGCGGGCCGACCAGTACATCGCCTTCGCCGTCGACGGCGCGCAACGGATGCAACGCCTGATCAACGACCTGTTGGCCTTCTCCCGGATCGGCCGGCTCACCGCCGGCTTCATCGAGGTCGACCTGAACAAGGTGATGGGCGACGTGGCCGGGCAGACCGAGGCCGCCCGCCAGTACGCCGACGCCGAACTGACCTGGTCCGAGCTGCCGGTGATCCGCGGCGAGGAGCCGCTGCTGACCAACCTGCTGGCCAACCTGGTCAGCAACTCGATCAAGTTCCGCCGTCCCGACGTGCGGCCGCGGGTGCACGTGTCGGCCCGCCTGGTCGGCGACGAGTGGGAGATCACCTGCCAGGACAACGGCATCGGCATCGAGCCGGAGTTCGCTGACAAGATCTTCGTCATCTTCCAGCGGTTGCACGCCAAGGACGCGTACCCGGGCACCGGGATCGGCCTGGCGATCGTCAAGAAGATCGTCGAGTACCACGGCGGCCGGGTCTGGGTGGACACCGACGTGCCCGAGGGGACGGCGATCCGGTTCACCCTCCCCGCGCTGCCGGAGGACGTCACGGCGGCGACCGAGGCCACCGAGGACGCCGGGACGGTGGACGACGCGGCGGTGGGCGCGGAGGAGCCGGCGGGCGAGCCGGCGGCGCCGGCCGGTGAGGCGACGCCCGAGCAGGCCGGACGGGCCGAGGAAGCGCAGCCGGCGGACGGCCCCCGGGGCACGCCGGACGAGGGTAGAACGGGTGGCATGAAGGAGACCGTGGGATGACCGCGCCGGCAGACGGCAAGAGCCCGATCGAGGTCCTGCTCGTCGAGGACGACCCGGGTGACGTGTTGATGACCCAGGAGGCGTTCGAGGAGCACAAGCTCCGCAACCGGCTGACCGTCGTCTCCGACGGCGCCGAGGCGCTGGCCTACCTGCGCCGGGAGGGCCGGTACGCGGACGCGGTCACCCCCGACCTGGTCCTGCTCGACCTGAACCTGCCCAAGCGGGACGGTCGGGAGGTGCTCGAGGAGATCAAGAAGGACGAGCAGCTCTGCCGGATCCCGGTGGTGGTGCTGACCACCTCGCAGGCCGACGAGGACATCCTGCGCAGCTACCAGCTGCACGCGAACGCGTACGTCACCAAGCCGGTGGACTTCGAGCGGTTCATCTCGGTGGTCCGGCAGATCGACGAGTTCTTCGTCAGCGTGGTGAAGCTGCCGCCGCGTGGCTGACACCCTGCTCGACGACGTCGGCGGGCTGCTGCGCGAGACCGCCGACCAGGTCGTGCTGCCGCTGTTCCGCAAGCTGGACGACGCCGACGTCGCCGAGAAGGCGCCCGGGGAGATCGTCACCGTCGCCGACCGGCGGGCCGAGGAGATGATCTCGGCGACCCTGCGCCGGCTGCGGCCCGGCTCGGTGGTGGTCGGCGAGGAGGCGGTGGCCGACGATCCGGGCCTGCTGCGTCACCTGGGCGGGTCAGGCGACGTCTGGCTGGTCGACCCGGTCGACGGCACCTCGAACTTCGCCGCCGGCCGGCGGCCGTTCGCGCTGATGGTGGCCCTGCTGACGGACGGCGAGCCGGCCGCCGCGTGGGTGCTCGACCCGCTCGCCGACACGCTGGCCAGCGCCCGGACGGGGGAGGGCGCCTGGCTGGACGGGCAGCCGGTGCGGACCACGCGCTCGGCGCCGCCGGTCGGCGAACTGCGCGGCGCGGCGATGACCCGCTTCCTGCCGCCGGCGTCCCGGGCCACCGTCGACACGGGCGCCGCCCGCTTCGGCGAGCTGCTGCCCGGCCAGCACTGCGCCGGGCGGGAGTACCTCGACGTCCTCCTCGGCGACCAGCAGTTCGTGCTCTTCTGGCGGACCCTGCCGTGGGACCACGGGCCGGGCACCCTGCTGGTGCGGGCGGCGGGCGGGGTGGCCCGGCGCTTCGACGGCACCGACTACCACCCGGCCGACGAGGGCCACGGCCTGCTCGTCGCCGCCAACGACGAGATCTGGACCGAGGTCCGCGACGCCCTCCTCACCCCCTGAGCCGCCACCCCGCCGCTCGGGGCCCGCGCACGTTCACCCAAAGGGTGGCCTCCCAGCTCCGGGAGGCCACCCTTTC
>NZ_QGSW01000193.1:0-4694 GCF_003176715.1 Micromonospora sp. S4605 | reverse complement strand
CACCCCGCGCCACCGTTGCCGGCCCCGGCGCCTCCCACGTCGACCGGGGGCGTCGGGATCGGCCGCGGCGCCCAGGTGGTCACCGGCCTGGTGCTGCTCGTGCCGGCGGCCGTCGCCCTGCTCTGGTCGTACGTGCTCCCGTCGGTCAGCACGCTGGTGGAGAGCTTCCGGCGGGGGCGATTCCCGGGCGGCCCGAGCGAGCCGGCCGGCGGCGACAACTACACGCAGGTGATCGAGCGAGGGTTCCTCGGCGACCTGGGCCACGCGCTGCTGCTCGCGCTCGTGCCGCTGCTGCTCGCGCTGCTCGTCGCCCCGCTGCTCGCGTTCGCCGCGGAGCGGGCCGGCCGGGTGCCCCGCCTGGTGACCCGGGCGCTGCTGGCCCTGCCGCTGGCCGCCTACGCCCCGCTCGCCATCGGGCTGGCCCGGACCATTGACCGGTTCGAGGCCGACCGGGACGCCTGGACGCAGGCGCCCACGCTGACCGCCGTACGCACCGGGGCGCTGCTGGTGGCCGGGCTGGTGGTCGCGGTCGGCGCCACCGCCTTCCTGGCCGCGCTGCGCCGCCGCCCCGGCGGTGGCCGCTCCGTCCCGGCGGCCCTCGCCGTCGGCGGCGTGCTCGGGTTGACCGTCGTCGCGGTGGCCGTGCAGTCCTGGTCCCTCCAGTGGCCCGTCCTCGGCGGTGGCCGCGACGAGCGGACCGGCCCGATGGTGCGGATCGTGCGGGAGAGCCTGGCCCGGCTGGAGTTCGGCGTCGGCGCCGCGGGCAGCGTGCTGCTGCTGGCGCTGCTGGCCGTGCTCGGCGTCCTCGCCGTCGGGCTGCTCCTGGTGACCCGCACCCGGATCGCCTTCACCGGTTGCGCGACCGTCCGGCGGACGGGGCGCCCGCCGAGCGGAACCCGGTCGCGCTCGGTGCGCTGGCCGTGGGGCTGGTGGCCTTCCTCGGCGTACTCGGGTACCTGCTGGTGCCGTGGCTGCGGGCGCTCACCGCCGACGCGCCGCCGCTGCCCTCCGGTGTCTCCACCGGCCGGATCCAGGTCAACACCTGGCTTCCGCCGCTGATCTCGGCGGTGGTCGGGGTGGGCCTGGCCGCGCTGGCCGGCTTCGCCATCGGCGGTCTGCGCCCGCTGGGCCGGGCCAGCGAGCTGCTCCTGCTGCCCTTCGCGCCCTGGCTGTTCGTCGGCGACGGGCCGCTGGCCCTGGCCCACTTCCTCCGCGCCGAGGAGGCCGACCAGCTCGACACCTTCGTCGGGCTGATCCCGCCGGGCTGGCTGTCGATCCCCGCCCTCGTGGTGTTCACCCTGCTCTTCAAGGGCCAGCGGGAACGCTGGGTGGCCGGCGGCCGGTTCGCCTCGACGATGCTGCTGCCCGCCCTGCCGATGCTGGCCGGGGCCGGGCTGCTGAGCTGGCTGGTCGGCGCGCAGAGCTGGCTCTGGCCGCAGTTGGTCGTCCGGGACGTCCAGCACGCGCCGGCGGCGAACCTCGTCCTCCTGCGGCTCGCGCAGTCGTTCGGCGACCCGGAGGCGATGCGCGGGTTCGTCGCCCAGGTGCTGCCGCTGCCGATGCTGCTGCTCTTCCTGGCCGCGTTCCTGGCGTTGCAGCTGGGCTACCTGGACCGCCTCGTCGTCTCCGGCGGGTCGAAGCGCGGTTGATCGGGTGCGGCAGGTGGCGGTCTCCCTCGGTGCGGACACCCCACCTGCGTGACCGCGGCGCGCCGGTCCGGGTCAGACGGTGGAGCCACCGTCGATGCCGATCGACGCGCCGGTGATGTGCCGCCCGCCCTCGCCCACCAGGTGGCTGACCGTCGCCGCCACGTCGTCCGGTGTCCCGTACCGGCCGAGCGCGATGTGCGACCGCTGCGCCTCGGCGCCGGCGCTGTCCGCCGGGTTCATGTCGGTGTCGGTGGAGCCGGGGAGGACCAGGTTCACGGTGATCCCGCGCGGGCCGAGTTCGCGGGCGAGCGCCCGGGTCAGGCCGTTGATCGCGCTCTTGGTCATGGCGTAGGCGCTCACCCCGGGAGCCGGGACGCGGCTGGCGAAGCTGCTGCCGATGTTGACGATCCGCCCGCCGTGACCCAGGTGGCGCACCGCCGCCTGGGTCACCAGGAAAACCCCTCGCACGTGGACGGCGATGGCCCGGTCCAGGTAGTCGAGGCTGACCTCCTCGAACGGTCCGGACGAGAAGACTCCGGCGTTGTTGACCAGGATGTCCAGCCGCCCCAGCTCGGCGACGGCGCGCCCGACCGCGCCGACCAGGGCGGTCGGGTCGGCGCTGTCGGCCCGCAGCGCCAGGCCGGTGCGGCCGTACGACTCGACGTCGGCGACGACCGCCTTGGCGCTCTGCTCCGCCTCGCGGTACGTGAACGCCACGTCGGCGCCGTCCTGCGCCAACCGGCGGACGACCGCGGCGCCGATCCCGCGACTGCCGCCCGTGACCAGGGCGGCCCTACCGGCAAGGCTGGCCACGCCTCCCCCAATCCGTAGGTCTACTCAGGAGGCTGATCATGGTAGCCCGGCCGGCCGGCGGCGGATCGGCGCGGTCGGCTCGGGTCGGTGGCGGGAAAGGACGGCGTATTGCCCGCCGTCACTACCGTGGACCCAGCCCGCCCGACCGAACGGCGGCGGCCCTCGCGAGGGAGTTGTCATGCGCCGGCAAACCCTGCTCCGTAGCCCCGTCGTCGTGCTGGCCGCCGCGCTGGCGGTCAGTGGCTGCTCGTCCGGCGGCACGAGCGACACGAAGGCCACCGCCACCACCACGGTCACCGAGGCGCCGGCGGATGCGACGGCGTCCGACGCGGCGGCGACCGCAACGCCCGCCGCCCGGGGCACGACCGACGCCGGGTCGACGGGCGGCGGCAGCACCGGGCGGCCCGGCAGCGGGTCGACGACGGGTGCTCCGCGGTCCGCCGGCCCGACCATCGACTACTTCCGGGTCGCCCGCAAACCGTCCTGCCCGGCCGGAACCAGCGCCAACCCGATCCCGGGCACCCCGGTGACCGTGGAGTGGAAGGCCGGCAACGTCGACTCCGTCGCGCTCTCGGTCGACGGCCCGGGTGTGTACGCCGACAACCTCCCGCCCACCGGCAGTGAGACGCTGAACTTCCCCTGCTCCGGCGCCGAGGGTGACGTCCAGCGGCACACCTACCTGTTGACGGTCCGCAACCCCACCGGCAAGCGGACGAAGACCCTCGTGGTGAGCGCGACGGTGCACGACATCCCGGAGGTGTGACCTCGGCCCGCCCGGGCCATGCCGGTGGGGCGGGGACCGGCGGGTACGGGAGAATGAGGGCCGTGACGACGATCCCGAACGTGCTCGCCAACCGGTACGCATCGCCCGAACTGGTCGCCCTCTGGTCACCCGAGGAGAAGGTCCGGATGGAGCGGCGGCTCTGGCTCGCCGTGCTCCGGGCGCAGCGCGACCTCGGGGTGCCGGTGCCGGACGGGGTGGTCGAGGCGTACGAGCGGGTGCTCGACCAGGTCGACCTGGCCTCGATCGCCGAGCGCGAGCGGGTCACCCGGCACGACGTGAAAGCCCGGATCGAGGAGTTCAGCGCGCTCGCCGGGCACGAGCACGTGCACAAGGGGATGACCTCCCGGGACCTCACCGAGAACGTCGAGCAGCTCCAGGTGCGCCGCTCGCTGGAGCTGATCCGGGACCGGGTGGTGGCCACCCTGGCCCGGCTGACCGGGCTCGCCGTCGAGCACTCCGACCTGGTCATGACCGGCCGTTCGCACAACGTCGCGGCGCAGGCCACCACGCTGGGCAAGCGCTTCGCGTCGGCCGCCGAGGAGCTGCTGATCGCGTACGAGCGGCTGGCCGACCTGATCGACTGGTACCCGCTGCGCGGCATCAAGGGCCCGGTGGGCACCGCCGCCGACCAGCTCGACCTCTTCGACGGCGACGCCGACAAGGTGGCCGAGCTGGAGCGCCGGGTGGCCCGGCACCTCGGCTTCACCCGGGTACTGGACAGCGTCGGCCAGGTCTACCCGCGCTCGATCGACCTGGCGGTGCTCTCCGCGCTGGCCCAGATCGCCGCCGCGCCGTCGTCGCTGGCCACCACGATCCGGCTGATGGTCGGCCAGGAGCTGGCGACCGAGGGCTTCAAGCCGGGCCAGGTGGGCTCCAGCGCGATGCCGCACAAGATGAACACCCGATCGAGCGAGCGGGTGAACGGCTTCGCGGTGATCATCCGGGGCTACCTGTCGATGGTCGGCGAGCTGGCCGGCGACCAGTGGAACGAGGGGGACGTCTCCTGCTCGGTGGTCCGCCGGGTGGCCCTGCCGGACGCCTTCTTCGCCGCCGACGGGCTGTTCCAGACCTTCCTCACCGTGCTGGACGAGTTCGGGGCGTACCCGGCGGTGATCAACCGGGAGCTGGAGCGGTTCCTGCCGTTCCTGGCCACCACCAAGATCCTGGTGGCCGCGGTCCGGCGCGGCGTCGGGCGCGAGGCGGCGCACGAGGCGATCAAGGAGCACGCCGTCGCCGTGGCGCTGAACATGCGGGAGAAGGGGGCCGCCGAGAACGACCTCTTCGACCGCCTCGCCGCCGACGACCGGCTGGGCCTCACCCGGGCCGAGATCGACGCCCTGGTCGCCGACCGCACCGCCTTCGTCGGCGCCGCCCCCGCCCAGGTCGACTCCGTCGCCCGCCGGGTTGCGGCGGTGGTCGACGCGAACCCCACCGCCGCCACCTACACC
>NZ_QGSW01000401.1:0-4776 GCF_003176715.1 Micromonospora sp. S4605 | reverse complement strand
GGTGGGCCCGCGCCGGCCGGGTGGGGCCGGCGACGGGGTCAGACCGGGGTGACGCCGTGCCGGCGCCGGGAGAAGTGCCGTTCCTTGTGCCGGGCCGCGGCGAACCGGCGGACCAGCTCGGCGCGCAGTTCGTGCGGCTCGACGATCGCGTCCACCACCAGCTCGCTGGCGAGCCGGACGATGTCGATGTCCCGCTCGTACTCCTCGCGTTTGGCGGTGACGAAGGCGGCCCGCTCGGCCTCGTCCTCGATCGCCGCGATCTTGTTGGCGTAGACCGCGTTCACCGCCGCCTCGGCGCCCATCACCGCGATCTTGGCGGTGGGCAGTGCGATGGTGGCGTCCGGCTCGAAGCCGGGGCCGGCCATCGCGTAGAGGCCGGCGCCGTACGCCTTGCGGACCACCACGCAGATCTTCGGCACGGTGGCCTCGGAGATCGCGGTGATCATCTTGGCGCCGTGCCGGATGATGCCCTGCTTCTCCACGGCGCTGCCGACCATGAAACCGGGTACGTCGCTCAGGAAGAGCAGCGGCACGTTGAACGCGTCGCAGAGCTGCACGAACCGGGTCGCCTTGTCGGCCGAGTCGACGAAGAGCACGCCGCCCTTGAACATCGAGTTGTTGCCGACCACGCCGACGACCTCGCCGTTCAGCCGGCCGAAGCCGATGGTCAGCTCCTTGGCCCAGAGCGCCTGGATCTCGAAGAAGGAACCCTCGTCGAGCAGGCCCTTGACGTACCGCCGCATGTCGAACGCCTGCCGCTCGCTCGCCGGCACCAGCGCGGCCAGATCGGCCTTCTCCGGCGCGGGCACGGCCTCGACGGCCGGCGGGGCCTGCGTCCAGTTCGCCGGCAGGTACGACAGGTAGCGCCGCACCACGTCGAGCGCGTCGGTCTCGGTCTTGCAGAGGAAGTGCCCGACACCGGACTCGGCGCAGTGCACCTTGGCCCCGCCCATCGCCTCCAGCGTGGTCTTCTCGCCGGTGACCATCTCGACCATCCGGTCGGAGCCGAGGTACATGCTGGCGTTGCCGTCGACCATCGCCACCACGTCGCAGAACGCCGGGATGTACGCCCCGCCGGCCGCGCTCGGCCCGAAGAGGGCGCAGACCTGCGGGATCGAGCCGGAGGCGCGTACCTGGTTCCAGAAGATCTTGCCGGCGCCGCGCCGACCCGGGAAGAGCTCGACCTGGTCGGTGATCCGGGCGCCGGCCGAGTCGACCAGGTAGACCATCGGTACGCCGGTCGAGTAGGCCCGCTCGATGATCCGGATGATCTTCTCGACGGTACGCGCGCCCCAGCTGCCGGCCTTGACCGTGGAGTCGTTGGCCATCAGGCAGACCGGCCGGCCGTCGATGGTGGCGGTGCCGGTCACCACGCCGTCGGCGGGCAGTCCCTCGGCCATCGCGTTGGCGTAGAGGCCGTCCTCGACGAAGCTGCCCTCGTCGACCAGGAGCGCCACCCGCTCCCGGGCGAAGAGCTTGCCCTTGGCGGCGTTCGCCGCGTGGTACTTGTCCGCACCGCCGGCCCGGGCCCGCTTGCGCAGCTGTTCCAGAGCCTCACCGTCGAGCGTCACGCCGACTCCCTCGCCGCCTGGGGCCGACCGCCTCGTGGGCGGACCGACCGACCTGAACGATCGTTAGGCTAGCGCATCGTCCTCCGCTTCGGCGACCCGCCGGGCGGTCACCGCCCCCACGGCCGCGCGGTTCGCCGTCATACTCCGGCCACACATCGGAGCCGCAGCACCTCCGACTCGACGGGAGCACGCGGAATGACCGACTCGAAGCCGTCCGCCCCGGACCACACGAGGCGAACGGCGATCTCCGCCGTTCTCATGATCGCCGCCGTCGTGATCCTGCCGTGGTTCGCCTTCGTGCTGGCGTGGTACTCCCCGCAAGCCACCAGCCGCGGCTACTGGGACGCCGACTTCGGTCGGCACATCCCGGACACCAGGGTGTGGTGGTGGTCCGCAGCGATTTGCTGGGCGCTCACCCTCGGCTCCCTCGTCCTCTGCTTCAGTCGGCGGAGAGCCGCCGGTTGGTGGATCTGGCCGGTGTCGACGGTCGCCTTCATCATCACCGCCTTCGTGACCCTCCAACGGGTGGGGGCGGGTGTGTGACGGTCCGCCGGGCCCCCGCGCGACAGCGTTGCGGCCCAGGCGGCACCGGGTCAGGCCGGGAGCGGGGTGAGACGGGTACGGGGGCCGGCCCGGAGGACGCCGCTCGGCAGCTTCTTGCCGACCAGTTCCTCGGCCAGCTCGGCCACCTCGATCAGGGCGTCCAGGTCGATCCCGGTGTCGATGCCCATGTCGTGCAGCATGTGCACCGCCTCCTCGGTGGCCAGGTTGCCGCTGGCCCCCGGCGCGTAGGGGCAGCCACCGAGGCCGCCGACGCTGGCGTCGAACTCGGTCACCCCCAGCTCCAGCGCGGTCAGCAGGTTGGCCAGCGCGGTGCCCCGGGTGTTGTGGAAGTGCAGCAGGACGGGAATGTGCGCGTTGCGGTCGCGTACCGCGGTCAGCAGGTCGCGGACCCGGCGCGGAGTGCCCATGCCGGTGGTGTCGCCGAACGCCACCCGGTCCGCGCCGTCGCGAACCACCCGGTCCACGATCGCGGCCACCCGGGCCGGGTCGGTGTCCCCCTCGTACGGGCAACCGAAGCTGGTCGCGATGATCACCTCGGCCTGCGCGCCGGCGCCGTGCAGCAGGTCGATCAGCTCGGCGATGTCGTCCAGCGACTCCTCGGTGGAGCGGTTCACGTTCCGCCGGTTGTGCGTGTCGCTGGCCGAGACCACCACCTCGATCTCGGTGAACCCGGCGGCCAGGGCGCGCTGCGCGCCCCGGGTGTTCGGCACCAGCGCCGAGTAGCGCACCCCGTCGGCCTTCGTGGCCCGCCGCCACACCTCGTCGGCGTCGGCCATCTGCGGGATCGCCTTCGGGTGTACGAACGACACCGCCTCGATCCGCCGCACGCCGGTGCCCGAGAGCGCGTCGAGCAGGCGCACCTTGGCGTCGGTCGGGATCGGCTCCTCGTTCTGGAGCCCGTCGCGGGGCCCGACCTCCCGGATCGACACGGAACTTGGCAGCTGGCTCATCGCGGTCACCTCACTGTGACGGGTCCTGACTGACACCGGCGCACGTCCTTTGCGCTGCTTCAACCCACGCAACGGCCGCCGTCCGTCATCCGGACAACCGGTACTGCGTCCACTGAAGCAGAGCAAAGGACCCGCTGCCACCGCACCCCAGCCTCGCAGAACCACCGGCGGGACCAGGCCGGCGGGGCCAGGCCGCCGGGACCGGGCCGCCGGGACCGGGCCGGCGTGGTCAGGCCCCCGGGGCCAGGCCGCCGGGCCGGCAGGGAGGAGGCCGGCCCGGCCGCCGAGCGAGGTCAGCGCATCCGGCCCACGATGCCGGTGTCGTAGTCCCCGGAGAGGAACTCCTCGTTCTCCAGCAGCTCGGCGAAGAAGGGGAGGTTGCACTTCGGGCCGGCGACCTCGAACTGGGCCACCGCGGCCCGGGCGCGCCGCACCGCCTCCTCGCGGGTGGCGCCGCTGACGATCAGCTTCGCCATCAGGCTGTCGTAGAACGGGGTGACCGTGTTGCCGGCGACGTAGCCGGAATCGACCCGCACGCCCTCGCCGGCCGGCTCGTTCCAGGTGCTGATCGCACCCGGGCCGGGCAGGAAGCGCTTCGGGTCCTCGGCGTTGATCCGCAGCTCGATGGCGTGCCCGCGCGGCGCGAGCGCGTCCGGGTCGAAGGTCGGGGCCAGCCCGGCGGCGACCCGCAGCTGCTCCTCGACCAGGTCGACCCCGTAGACCAGCTCGGTGACCGGGTGCTCCACCTGGAGTCGGGTGTTCATCTCCAGGAAGAAGAACTCCTGCGTGGCCGGATCGAGCAGGCACTCCACCGTGCCCGCGTTGCGGTAGCCGACCGCCTCGCCGGCCCGCACGGCCGCCGCCAGGAAGCGCTCGCGCAGCTCCGGCGAGACCGCCGGCGACGGCGACTCCTCGACCAGCTTCTGGTTGCGCCGCTGCACCGAGCACTCCCGCTCGCCCAGGGCCACCACCCGACCGTCGGCCAGGCCGAGGATCTGCACCTCGACGTGGCGCACCCGGGGGAAGTACCGCTCGATCAGCACCGAGCCGTCGCCGAACATCCGCTCGGCGAACGAGCGCACCTTGTCGTACTCGGTGCGCAGCGCGGCCTCGTCGTTCGCCACGCCCATGCCCATCCCGCCGCCGCCGGCCGCCGCCTTGACCATCACCGGGTAGCCGATCTCCGCCGCCGCGGCGACCGCCGCGTGCAGGTCGGTCGCCGGGTCGGTGGTGCCGGGCGCCACCGGCACGCCGGCCGCCGCCATCAGGTTCCGGGCGTTGATCTTGTCGCCCATCGCGGCGATCGCGTCCGCGCCGGGTCCGACCCAGATCAGCCCGCTCGCCTCGACGGTACGGGCGAAGTCGGCGTTCTCCGACAGGAAGCCGTAGCCGGGGTGGATGGCCTGCGCGCCGGTCGACTTGGCGGCGGCAAGAATCGCCTCGACGTTCCGGTAGCTCTGGGCCGGGTTGGCCGGTCCCACGCAGACCGCCTCGTCGGCCTCGGTCACGAACGGCAGGCCGGCGTCGGCCTCCGAGTGCACCGCGATCGCGCGGACGCCGAGCCGCCTGGCGGTACGGATGATCCGGCGGGCGATCTCGCCCCGGTTGGCGACCAGCAGCGACTCGATCATTCTTCCTCCCAGCGTCCAAGGATTGGGACGCTGACAGCGAACCACGCCGCCCCCACCACC
>NZ_QGSW01000439.1:0-4779 GCF_003176715.1 Micromonospora sp. S4605 | reverse complement strand
CCAGGCCCCGGACGCCCACCCGGCTCCACCAACCGCAGGCCGGCGCCCCGCCACGACGTCGGCAAAACGATCAAACGTGACCGGAGCATCACCGCACGTAAACGGCGCACGGGTTAAACGACAAGCTTAGGGCGGGGGTGAAGGCCCGCGCGGGAGGGCCGCCTAGGCCCGAGCGTGCTCTAGGTTGGCCTGTTCTGCTGCTCGATGTATTGGCGTAGAACGGTCAGGGGGGCACCGCCGACGGACCCGGCGAAGTACGAGGCGGACCACAGCCTGTTGGCCTGGTAGTAGTGGGGTACCAGGTCGGGGAACTCCTGCCGCATCCGTCGCGAGGACACACCCTTGAGACTGTTGACCAGCTTCGACAAGGCGACCTTCGGCGGGAAGTTGACCAGTAGGTGCACGTGCTCGCCCTCGCCGTTGAACTCGACCAGGTCGCACTCGAAGTCGGCGCACACCGCCCGCATGATTTCTTCTAGTACGGCAGCCGCCGTTTGAGATCTTGCTGCTGTGGCGGGGTGGACGTGAGGCGGCCACCGCGTGATCGTCTGTGCGTTGTGGACACAACATCAGATCTTGCGGTGGCCGCGTGCCACAGCGTAGCCGTTGCTCGGTGGGAGCGTGTGCTGGCCGGGGTGCTGGGGTGTTTCGCGGGCCGGTTCGGGCGGGTGGAGCCTCGTCGTGCGGCGGCGGCGTTCGTGACGGGGCTGCTGTCCGAGCTTGAGGTGAAGACGTGTTGGCAGTTGGCCGAGCAGGCCGGGCATGCCCGGCCGGATGCGATGCAGCGGCTGCTGTACCGGGCGGTGTGGGATGCCGACGCCGTTCGTGACGACCTGCGGCAGCTGGTCGCCGACCGGTTCGGTGGCTCGGACGCGGTTCTGGTGGTCGACGAGACCGGCGATCTGAAGAAGGGCGTGCATTCGGTCGGGGTGCAGCGGCAGTACAGCGGCACGGCCGGGCGGATCGAGAACAGCCAGGTCGGGGTGTTCCTGGGCTACGCCGGCGCGGGCGGGCACACCCTGATCGACCGACGTGTGTATCTGCCGGCGTCGTGGACCGACGACCGGGATCGGTGCCGCGCCGCGGGCGTGCCCGCCGAGATCGAGTTCGCCACCAAGTCGCAGTTAGCCGCCGACATGATCACCGCCGCGATCGATGCCGGTGTTCCGGCGGGATGGGCCGCCGCGGACGAGGCATACGGCAACAGCGCCGTCTTCCGCGCCCACCTGCGCGAGCACGGGCTCGGCTACGTCCTCGCGGTGTCCTGCAGCCATCTGATCCCGCTCGACGGCGGTAAGACCAGAGTTCGCGCCGACCGGGTCACCGCCGACCTGCCGGCATCAGCCTGGCAGCGCCGCTCAGCCGGCGCCGGGTCGAGGGGCCCACGCTTCTACTACTGGGCCTGGCTGGACGACGTGTGCACCGACGCCGACCCCGACGACGGCGGCCATCACAGCCTCCTGATCCGCCGCAACACCACCACCGGTGAACTGGCCTTCTACCGCTGCTGGACCCCGAAGCCAGCAACCCTCGCCCAACTCGTGCGGGTAGCGGGCATCCGCTGGACCGTCGAAGAGAGCTTCCAGGCCGCCAAAGGCCAGGTCGGCCTGGACCAGCACCAGGTCCGCCGCTGGGACTCCTGGCACCGGTTCACCACCCTCGCCCTGGCCGCCCTCGCCGTCCTGGCGATCTGCGCAGCCGACGCCACGACCGACGACGCCGACGCCCCCACCGACAACGGCTTGATCAGGCTGACCGTCAACGAGATCCGTCGGCTGATTAACGCCTGCATCATCCGCCCGATCAGCGACCTCACCCATCGTTTGCACTGGTCAGGCTGGCGACGCCGGCATCAAGCCCAAGCCAGACGATCCCACTACACACGCCGCCTCAACCTCGAACTTCAGCACTGATCACGAACGGCGGCTGCCGTACTAGGCGGGTCAGGTGCTGGTCGGTGAACACTCTGTGCCGGAACTTCGTCACGAAGACCAAGTGGGCGTGCAGGACGAAGACACAGTGTCTACCGGCGCGAACATCCAGGGAGCCAGCCATAGACCAAGGGTAAACTGTCCGATGTGCAGCTTCGTTACAACTTCCGCGTCTACCCGACGGCACCCTATGGCTGTACGCGAACAACTTCGTCCGCGACGACGGGGTGCCCTACAGCGGCTCGACGGCCCGGCAGATCGGCCACGGCTGGAGCGGCTTCAACACCCTGGTCGGCGCTGACGTGACCGGTGACGGGTTCACCGACCTGGTGGCCCGCAAGACGGACGGCACCCTGTGGCTGTACGCGAACAACTTCGTCCGCGACGGCGGCGTGCCGTACGGCAGCGCCAGCCAGATCGGCAGCGGCTGGGGCGGCTTCACCCACATCGTCGGTGCCGACGTCACCGGTGACGGCTACACCGACCTGGTGGCTCGCAAGACCGACGGGACGCTGTGGCTGTACTCGAACAACATCGAGCGTGACAACGGTGTGCCGTACAGCAGCCCGGACGCCCGGCAGATCGGCAGCGGCTGGGGCGGTCTCAACGACATCATCTGACCGCGTGACCTGATGGCGCGCCCGGCTTGGCCGGGCGCGCCCGTCGCGTACGGCGAGGGACGCCCGGCCCCCGGTGGCGGCCAGGGTGGTCGCGACCGGGGGCGAGGTCGGTGCGCTGGCGCGGGCCTTGGCGCCGCGCGTTGTGCCGTTGCGGGATGGTCACTCGGTCCGGATGCGGAGGGTCCGCGTCAGGGTGGGGATCATCACCGCGGCGGGGACGAGGTGCAGCCCGAGCAGGGCGGTGGTGGTGGCGGTGTCGGCCCCGGAGATGAGGGGCGGGATCAACGAGATCACCGTCAGCGCCACGGCCGTCCACAGGAACCGGTCGGCGGGGCGGGCGCTCCACCGGAGAAGGGCGACGGCGATGACGACGCCCACGACCGAGAAGAAGCCGGTCACCACGGTGAACCCGCCCAGCGGGATCGCCTTGCCGCCCTCGGGGATCTCGAAGTCGACGCCGACGGCCCGGGCGAGCGCGGCGGCGAGGGTGGCGGCCAGCATCGCGGCGAGGGTGGCGACGAGGCCGGCGCCGACGAGCCCGCGGAATCGGTGGGTGCGGCTGGTCCGGCCCGGTGCCGGGCCCGCGGCGACCCCGGTGTCGTTCATGCTGTTCATGGTTGTTCCTCCGTCGTCCGGTAACTGGCGTACAGGCTGTGTCGACTGACAGGTGACGGTCCTGGGCGTGACGATGCGTACCGTCGCCGTGCGACGGCCGGGGTTGCGCAGGGCGCGGACGCCGGTGCCGCGGAGCCAGAAGGCGGCGTCGGGTCCGAGGACCGGTCCGGGCTCGCCGTCGCGCAGCTCCAGCTGCACCCGCCCGCGGGTGACGACGCCCAACGCGTCGTGCCACTCGGTTGCGACCACCGCGACACGCGCGCCACCGCGCAGCGCGAGCGTCCGCACCGGAGCTACTCCGTGCCGTCCGCCGGCAGGCGCTCCGGCAGCCCGAGCCGCGGGAACTGGTCGTCGTGGAAGGTGGTGATCTCGGTGATCACGCCGCCGGTGATACGCAGGACGTCGATGGTCAACGGCAGGTACGCCTGCTCCTGCTCCCGCCAGTGGTAGAAGGCGACGGCGGGCTGCCGGTTCACGGCGGTGGGGACGCCGCGCAGACCCGTCATGCCCTCGAAGCCGTCCTCGATCCAGTTGTTCACCACCGCGTCGCGGCCGACCTGCAGGCCCGGCGTGGGCGGCATCGAGCATCGGACGTCGTCTCGTAGCATCGCGGTGAGCGCCGGGATGTCCGTGGCAACGCTGGCCTCGGTGAAGCGGCGTACCAGGTCGCGGGTCCCGGCGTTCTCCTCGCCGCCGGTCCAGTCCTGCCGCTCGGCGGGCAGGTGCTCCCGCATGCCGGCGCGGGCCCGCTGCAGCGCGCTGTTCACCGAGTTGACGGAGTCCCCGAGCAGCTCCGCGACGTCCTTCGCCGGCCAGCCGAGCACGTCCCGCAGGATCAGCACGGCCCGCGGGCGCGGCGCGAGGTGCTGGACGGCGACCAGGTACGCCAGCTCGATCGTCTCCCGGGCGACGGCGACGGTCTCCGGCTCGTCCGCGTCGCCCGCGGGCAGTTCGTCGAGCAGCCGGTCCGGGTAGGGCTGCAGCCACCGCACCTCGCCACCGGTCGCCGGCTCCGGGCGGCGCTTGGCGAGCAGGTCCAGGCAGGCGTTGGTGGCGATCCGGTACAGCCAGGCCCGGAACGTCGACCGCCCAGCGAAGGTCTCCCGCCGCCGCCAGGCACGCAGGAACGTCTCCTGCACGGTGTCCTCGGCGTCCTCGAACGACCCGAGCATCCGGTAGCAGTGCACGTGCAGCTCCCGCCGGTGCCGCTCCGCCAGCCCCGAGAACGCCGGCTCGTCGACCTCGCCCAGACCGCCCACGCCCAGCCCGTTCGCACCCGGACCGCTCACGCCCAACTCCTCCAGCCGTGTGTCCGCACCCATCACGTCATCCTTCCGCCTCGTCGTGTCCCGTCGTAGGTGTGACGGCTGCGGGCGCGACAACTCATCACCAGGGGCGGTCGGCAGGGCTCATCCGGTGGCGGAGCCCGACGCGCGGTGCGGCGAGGAGGGCCGGAACGGGCGCGGGCGCGCGACCGCCTGGCGCGCGCCGGGGTCGCCTGGTTCACGACGACGCGGCGGCATGGACGCACGGGCACGGGTGCTCGTTTCGCACGACACCCGCCGCTCCCACACCTGTCTCTGATACACATCTCCGAGCCCACGAGACCGGAG
>NZ_QGSW01000293.1:0-4778 GCF_003176715.1 Micromonospora sp. S4605 | reverse complement strand
CCAGCAGCACGGCGAGCAGCAGCAGGGCCACCGCCCGGGTCACCGGCACGGCGCGCGGGCCCGGCCACCCCGATCACGACGGCCGTCGCGGCGAGTTCGGACCAGACCGCGACGGTCGTGCCGACCCCGTCCATCGCTCCTGCCAGCGGCTGCAGCGCGAGCAGACCGATGGGGGTGAGCAGGATCAGCGCCGCCCAGACGCCCCGGTGATCGGTGCGCACGGCGAACCCGGCCGCCAGCAGCAGCGCCACCGCGAGCAGCGCGACGGCGGCAACCGGCAGCACCGGCACGGCCGTCGAGATGTAGTAGCTCCCACCGAACCTCTCCGGGGACAGCAGATGCAGGTTGGTCCCCGCGAGGGCGACGACGCCCACGGCGACCGGTGGCGCCGCCCGTAGCGGCGCCGGCAGCGCGTCCGGTAGGCCGAGCGCGACCAGGCCCAACGCGATCTGCGGCAGCAGGACGAACAGCGGCGGGCGGGGCAGGCCGACCAACGGGGCGGCGGGAACGAGGCCGAGGGTGAGGAGCAGGGCGAGCGCGACGGCGCGGCGGGCCCAGCGACCGGGGGCCAGCGCGTAACCGACCGCGGCGAGCAGCCAGCCGATCCACGCCCCGATGCCGAGCGAGACGAACGGCCTCGCGGCGGGCAGGCTGAGGTCGGCCGGGGGTCGCAGCTCCAGCACCGACCAGGCCGCCGCGAGCGAGGTGGCGGTGAGGAACGCGAGGACGGCGGCCAGGCGTACGCCCGGCAGCAGGTCGGCGGCGCCGGCGGCGCGCAGCCGCTGACGGAGGCCGCCGCGCAGGAGGTCGACAGTGTCTCCCGCGGAGGGCCACCGCCGGTTCGGGCCGGCGAGGTCGAGGTAGGTGCCGACGATCTCCGCGCCGCGGGCGCGCCGGTAGTTCGCGGGGTAAGCCCGCAGCAATCGCAGGTAGCGCCGCTCCAGCTCGCTCATGCCAGCCCTCCGGCGGTACGCGGGGCGAGCGGCCGGGCGGTGCGGGAGCGCGCGCGCAGCCGGGCGGTGGCCGCCTCGACGTTGCGGCGCAGCCGCTCGGTCTCGGCGGTCAGGGTGGCGTCCCCGGCGAGGGAGAGGCGGTAGTAGCGGCGCAGCCGGCCGTCCACCACCTCCTCCCGGTCGACCTCGACCAGGCCGGCGTCGACCAGTCGGTCGAGCGCCCCGTAGAGCGTGCCGGGGCGCAGCGAGACGCGACCCTCGGAGAGGGCGGCCACCTCACGGATCAGGCCGTAGCCGTGCATCGGCTCGCCCGCGAGCGCGGTGAGGATCAGGAACGTGGGTTCCCGCAGCGGTGTGTCCATGCCCGCCAATATAACGGACACGAAGGTATATCGGGGGGCGTTACATGAGGGTGCGTCGGGCCCACGGGCGGCAAAGCGGCCGGGCCGGCCCCGCGTGCTGCGGGGCCGGCCCGGCCGGTTGCTGCTGGGTGCTCAGCAGTCGAAGTAGAGCGCGAACTCGTGCGGGGTCGGGCGCAGGCGCACCGGGTCGACCTCGTTGGTCCGCTTCCAGTCGATCCAGGTCGAGATCAGGTCCGGCGTGAAGACGCCGCCGTCGAGCAGGTAGTCGTGGTCGGCCTCGAGCGAGTCGAGCACGGCGGGCAGCGAGCCCGGCACCTGCTTGACGTCGCCCCACTCCTCCGGCGGCAGGTCGTACAGGTCCTTGTCGATCGGCGCCGGCGGCTCGATCTTGTTCTTGATGCCGTCCAGGCCGGCCATCAGCATCGCCGAGAAGGCGAGGTAGACGTTGGCCGACGGGTCCGGCACCCGGAACTCGACCCGCTTGGCCTTCGGGTTGCTGCCGGTGACCGGGATACGGGTGCAGGCGGAGCGGTTGCGCTGCGAGTAGACCAGGTTGACCGGCGCCTCGAAGCCCGGCACCAACCGGCGGTAGGAGTTGACCGTCGGGTTGGTGAACGCCAGCAGCGACGGCGCGTGGTGCAGCAGACCACCGATGTACCAGCGGGCGGTGTCGGAGAGGCCGGCGTAGCCGGTCTCGTCGTAGAACAGCGGCTCGCCGTTCAGCCACAGGCTCTGGTGGGTGTGCATGCCGGAGCCGTTGTCGCCGAAGAGCGGCTTCGGCATGAAGGTGGCGGTCTTGCCGTTCGCCCAGGCCTCGTTCTTCACGATGTACTTGAAGAGCTGGAGCTGGTCGCCGGCGTGCAGCAGGGTGGAGAACTTGTAGTTGATCTCGGCCTGGCCCGCGGTGCCCACCTCGTGGTGCGAGCGCTCCACGGTGAAGCCGGTGTCGACCAGCCGGCGCACGATCCTGTCGCGCAGGTCGGCGTAGTGGTCGACCGGCGGCACCGGGAAGTAGCCGCCCTTGTACGCGGTCTTGTAACCGCGGTTGCCGCCCTCCTCCTCGCGGCCGGTGTTCCAGGCGCCCTCGATCGAGTCGATGTAGTAGTACGCCTGGTGCGCCGAGGTCTCGTGGCGGATCGAGTCGAAGATGTAGAACTCCGCCTCGGGGCCGAAGTAGGCGGTGTCGGCGATGCCGCTCGCGGCCAGGTAGGCCTCGGCCTTCTTCGCCACGTTGCGCGGGTCCCGGCTGTAGGCCTCGCGGGTGAACGGGTCGTGGATGAAGAAGTTGAGCGCGAGGGTCTTCTGCGCCCGGAACGGGTCGATGAAGGCGGTGGCGACGTCCGGGAGCAGGAGCATGTCCGACTCGTGGATCGCCTGGAAGCCGCGGATCGACGAGCCGTCGAACGCGAGCCCGTCGGTGAAGAGGTCGTCGGCGACGGATTCGACCGGCAGGTTGAAGTGCTGCATCACGCCGGGCAGGTCACAGAAACGTACGTCGACGAACTTCACGTCCTCGTTCTTGAGGTATCGCAGGAGTTCCTCGGGATTGGCGAACACACGTCCTCCTGGCACGTCCACGGGGTGGCTAGGCTTCTGGCGACGCTATGGCCGCGCGGTTGCCCGGCCGTGTCTTGAGTGTTTCTGCCGTGTTACGTCCCTCGCGGAGCGTCATCCGCGCCGGTCAACCGGGGCGGGACCGCCGGCCGGAACCGACCGGCTGTGCCAGTGTATTGAGACTTGAGGCGGTTGGTCCCTTTTTGCGCGGTGGGTCGGCCGGTCCCAGCCGGGAACCGCCCGAAGGGCCTGACTACCCTGACCGCTGTGACCACGCCGCATGCTCGCCCCGTGCCGCCCGCCGCGGATCCCACCTTCACCCCGCCGAGCCTGGGCCGCCGGTTCGGCGCGTTGATCATCGACTGGGTGCTCTGCCTGCTGGTCTCGAACTTCTTCGCCGACCCGGTACGCGACAGCTGGGCGCCGGTGCTGGTGCTGGTGCTCGAGTACGGCTTCTTCCTCGGCCTGTTCGCGCAGACCCCCGGCATGTACATCACGAGGATCCGCTGCGTCGCCTGGGCCGACGGCGGCCGGATCGGCCTGCTCCGGGCCCTGCTGCGCGGCCTGCTGCTGGCCCTGGTGGTGCCGGCGCTGCTGATGGACGGGCACCGCCGCGGGCTGCACGACCGCCTCACCGGCTCGGTCGTCACCGCCGTCTGACGCAGAGCACCACGATCGTCTGTCGCTGAGCAGGGCGGAAACGGCCACTTCTCCCTGCCCACCGTCAGGCGATCAAGAGCGCAGCGAGGCACTTACGCGAGGAGCCGGGCCCACCGGGCCCGGCTCCTCGCGTACGTGCTGGGTCAGCGGCCGCGCGTCTGGCGGAAGGCGCCCCGCGGGGGCCGCATGTTCTTCGGGATCGCGCCCTTGGGCATCTGCGGCCGGGCGGTGAGCGCCTTGAGCCGCTTGTCCAGCGAGTTGACGTCCTTGCCGCTGAGGTTGCGCGGCAGCCGCATCAGCGTCATCCGCAGCTTGCGGATGGGCAGCTCGCCCTCGTCCTGACCGATGACGTAGTCGTAGAGCGGCGCCGTGCCGATCACCTTGGCCAGCCGGCGCTTCTCCTGGCCGAGCAGCCCGCGCACCCGCTGCGGGTTGCCCTCGGCCAGCAGGATCACCCCGGGACGGCCGATCACCAGGTGCACCATGTCCATCTGGGTGGTCGAGCTGACGGCCGGCGTCACCCGCCAGTCGCCCCGCATGCTCTCCATGATCTGGGCCGCCGCGCCCGGCTGGCCCTCGGCGGCGTTCATCATCGCCTTGTTGGACCGCAGGTTGAGCACGATCAGCAGCGCGAGCAGCGCCAGCAGGATGCCGATCGGCAGCCAGATCCAGCCCCACAGGACCACCGCGACCACGGTGAGCGCGAGCGGGATCAGCACCGCGCCGGCGGCCAGCGGGGCGAACCACCTGTCCTGCTTGGCGGTGAACTTGAACACCAACCCGATCTGCTTCAGCCGCTGGCCGAACGAGACCTTCTCCTGGGGCTTTGCCATGTCCCAGAGTCTAGTGGTCGGCGCCCGCCGGGTTGATCCGCGGCCGGTGGTCGGTGGACTGAGTACCTTACGTCGCCGGCCGGCCGGGTGAGCCCCGGCGTAAGGAGGGGGAGCGGGCGAAGATCAGGCACCGTGCCCATGCCCCGGGGCCACCTTCGCGCGGAAAGTCAAAGTCAGCAGATGACCGAGACGCACGACAGGAGCCCGACATGTTCGGCAACGACGCGGAATTCATCCTCTCCCTGCACCGCACGCACGCCGCCGAGTTGCGTGCCGAGGCGGCGGCGGACCGGCTCGCCCGGTCGATTGCCCGCCGCGGCGGACGCGGCTGGCTGGGCCGCCGCCACCAGGCGGACCGTACCGACGACGCCCGCCGGTGACCGCCCCCGCCCCACCGGCGGCCGGCGCTGCCCGCC
>NZ_QGSW01000335.1:0-4825 GCF_003176715.1 Micromonospora sp. S4605 | reverse complement strand
CGGTGGTGTGGTGGGCGGCCAGGACGTCCTGGCCGAAGTCGCTGGCGGGGCGGCGGAGCACGGTGTGGGCGTGGTTGCCGTCGTCGGTGGTGTTGTCGTACTCGATCAGCAGGTCGTCGCCCTGCACCCGGTAGTAGTGGCGCTGGCCCGGGCGGGTGGGGCCGGCCCAGGCGAAGTGCAGCTGCCCGCCGGCCAGCCGCCGGGCCTCCCGGACCGCCAGCTCCGGCGGGAGCCGGTCCAGGTAGAGCGCGACCAGCTGGTCCAGCAGCGCCCGGGAGGTCGGCCCGAGCCGGTCGCCCGGTACGCCGAGCGGCTCCAGCGGCGCGTCCACCCGGGGCCGGGTGGCGCTGATGATGTCCCCGGGCGCCTCGTCGGCGATGATCGCGGCGGCCCGCCCCGCCGGGTCGAGCGCGTCCAGCAGCGCCCGGGCGAGATCCTCCTCCACCCCGAGCGGCCGGGTCACCGGGCGGCCCGCGTACCGGACGGCCGCCGGGTTGGCGCCGAAGAAGATCGGCGCGGGGGAGACCTGGTCGTCCACCACTGTCATGCTCACCGAGAGGTGGTGCCCCTCGACCCGCCACGCCCAGCGGTCGTCGCGGGCCGGGTCGCCGAAGACGGCCACCCAGTAGTCGTCGCCGCGCCGGCCGCGGCGCCACCCCTCGGCCCGGTCCAGCACCTCCTCCAGCGCGACGATCGTCATGGCCTGCGCGTACGCGGTCGGGCTCAACGCCGTGGCGAGCAGCCGGTGCGCGGCCTTGCGTCCGGCCGGATCGAGGTCGGCCAGGCTGACCCCGGGCCGGGGCCGCGGTCGGTACTCCAGCCAGCGCCGGGCGGCATCGTCGTCGAACCGGTGGGTCGCGCGGTCGCGCACCGGCTCGTCGAGCGCGGCGAGCAGCGCCGTGCCGGCCGCGCGCATCTGTTCGGGCAGGGGATCCTCCACCGCCTTTGTATACCGGCCCCGGCCCGATCGCGCCGGGGCTCGGCCGCACCCCGCCGGCCGATTCGGCCGGCCGGTCACGGGCCGGCCGGGCTCAGCCCGCGACCCGGCCGCCCGGTGGCGGTCGGACTAGGGCTCGGCCGGTGGGCCTGCGGCTCAGTCGGTGGCCGGGCCGCTCTCGGGGCGTAGCAGGGCGAGCATCTGCGGCAGGTCGAAGAAGCCGGCGGTGTCCACCGCGGACGGGCTGCCGTGGTCCGGGTCGGCGCCGGCGGCGAGCAGCGCCCGGACCGCCTCCGTACTGCTGCGGAAGACCGCCGCGGCCAGCGCGGTCTGCCCGCGGTCGTTGGTCCGGGAGTGGTCGGCGCCCCGGTCGAGCAGCGCGGCGACGGTGTCCGGGTGGGCGTGGTAGGCCGCGAGGATCAGCAGCGTGTCGCCCTTGTCGTTGGTCAGGTTGACCGGCAGCCCGGCGTCGACGTAGTCGGCCAGTTCGGCGGTGGCGCCGTCGCGGGCCAGGTCGAACATCCGGTGCGCGAACGCCAGCGTCTCGGCGTCGAGTTCCTCGGTCACCGGTCCAGGTTAGTCGGACCGCCGCCTGGTAGGTTCCTCGCCCGGTGATCGGGGGAGGGGCATGGACGAGCGGGTGTACGTGGGCAACGCGGGCGTCGACGGCGCGACCAACGCCGGCTGGCTGCTCGGCCACTTCATGCCGCCCGGCGACGCGCGGCACAGCACCGACGTCGAGGTGAAATGGGGCGTGCATCCGGCCGGCGAGGCGCGTTCGCGGTGGGCCACCGGGGAGCGGCGGACGGCGCTGCTGGTGCTGGTGAGTGGACGGTTCCGGGTGGAGCTGCCGGATCGGACGGTGGTGCTCGGCGAGCCCGGCGACTACGTCGTGTGGGGGCGCGGGGTGGACCACTCCTGGTACGCCGAGCGGGAGTCGGTCGTGCTGACCGTCCGCTGGCCCTCGGTTCCCGGCTACCGGGTGGCGCCGCCGGTCCGCCGCTGACCCGGCGCGCCCGCGAGGTCCTGACCCGACGCCCGCGAACGGCCTACCGGTCCCGTCAAATGGGATTACCCACTAAACCTATAGGGTTTAGCGCCTAAGTTGGCCGGGACCCGCCGCCCAGCCCGCGAGGACTACCGCCGTGACCATCCGACGCCCGCCCGACCTGCTCGCCGTCGCCCGGCGGTGGGCCGCCGACCCGGCCGGCTGGCCGGTGCCGCCGGGCTTCGACCCGGTCAGCCGGTGGCGCCCCGGACCATCGACGACCAGTGGAGGAAACCGCCATGCCGCAGACCGACCCGACCGGCTGTCCGGTCCCGCCACCCGGCTCCCGGGGCATCGACGAGATCCTGGCGGCCGCCCGGGCCCGGCTCGACCGGCTCGACCCCGAACAGGCGCACCTGGCCCAGCGGGCCGGCGCGCTGCTGGTCGACATCCGCCCGGCCGCCCAGCGGGCCGCGTACGGCACCGTGCCGGGCTCACTGGCCGTCGAGCGGAACGTGCTGGAGTGGCGGTTCGACCCGCGATGTCCCGCCCGGCTGCCGGCGGCGGTCGGCTACCACCTGCGGGTGGTGGTCCTCTGCCAGGAGGGTTACACCTCCTCGCTGGCCGCCGCCGCCCTGCGGGACCTCGGGCTGTACCGGGCCACCGACGTGGTCGGCGGCTTCGCCGCCTGGCAGATCGCCGGGCTGCCCGTGCTCGGTCCCACCCCGCCGCTTCGACCCTCGCATCTCGCGCCCCCGGTCACCGCCGGGCCCGCACCGTCCTGACCGCCGCGTCCCACCCGGGCGTGCCGGCACCAGCCGCCGCAGGAGGCACCCATGTCCGTCGTCGCCATTTCCCCGCGCCCGTACCCGCCCGGCCGGCTGGACCGGTCCGCGCCGTACCGCCGGCCCGCCACCACGAGCCTGACCATCACCGTCGACCTCGCTCCCGGCGAGCCCAGCCCGCGCCTCGCCCGGCTGCTGGAACTGCTCGGCGAACTCGCCACGTCCGGGGAGGGGCGGCTGGTCCCGGCCGCCGGTGGCGACCCGTCCGCCGGCCGCGCGCCGGCCGGCCGCCGGGAGGTGGACGTGCACGTGCGCCGGCTGCGGGCCAAGCTCGGCGCCCGCACACCGGTGGTCACCACGGTCTACGGGGTGGGCTACCGGCTCGCCGACGAGGCCCGGATCGAGATCGACCGGGCCCGCTGACCGGTCACCATCCCGGGCCGTACCGGCGTGCCCGCCGCACCGGCCCGCCACCCGGCCGAGCCCGGCGTGCCCGCTGGCCGGCCGGCACGCCGGTCTGCCCCGCGGTGGCGCCGGCCCGACCGGCACGGGCCGCAGCCACGGGTGTTCCGGGCGACATGTCCCGCCGCCGGGACGGTGGCCGTCCATCTGGGAGCGTGCCCGGCCACCCGAGAACTCCTCGGTTGCCACCGTGCGTGGCAACGCGCGGCGAACGTGAACCGGGCGGGCACCCCCCGTATCGGGTCAAGCTGGCGACTCTGCTGTAATCATCTGGCTTCGTACGCAGAGCGAGCATCCGGCTCCGATGTGTTCGTCAATTGTCACATTCATGCAACGCAGCCGCCCCTTGACCCCCGCACGGGCGCCGGGAAGCATCGATGAAGCGGCGTCCCGGGCCGTGGGGAGATACCCGGACCAGCCAAGGAGGACCATGTCGGTCAGCCCCGCCTCGTCGCGCGCCGGATGGCATACGTCCCAACCCGCGGTTCCCGGTCGACCCCCCGGCGGCCAGCGCCGTCCCGCCAACACAGCGGCCCCGATGCTCACCGTGACCTTGAACATTCCGCTGGCCTGTGAGGAGTCGCTGACCCCGCCGGCCCGCCGGCTGCTCGAGGCGGCCCGGGAGATGCTCGAACGCGGCGAGGGCACGATCACCACGGCGACCACCGTGGAGCGCCGCCCCGAGCCGGTGCCGGCCAACCGCTCGTCGGGCCGGCCGCTGGCCCCGACCATCCCGGCCCTGCACATCCTCGCGGCGTCCCGGTCGGTGCTGCGCGACGGCGAGCCGCTGCCGCTGACCCGGCTGGAGTTCGACCTGCTGCTGCACCTGGTGGCGCACCCCCGGCGGGTGTTCACCCGGCTGCAACTGCTCAACGCGGTCTGGGGCTACGAGCACGCCGGGGTGCGTACGGTCGACGTGCACGTCCGCCGGCTACGCGGCAAGGTCGGCGTGGACGTCCCGCTGGTCACCACGGTCTACGGCGTCGGCTACCGGCTCGCCGACGACGCCCGGGTCACCATCGACCGCAGCGGCTGACCCCGGCCCGGGCATGATGGGTCGGGTGCGCGTCCGTCCCATCTCACCCGAGCGACTCGTCACCGAACTGGCCGACCGGTTCGCCGCCGCCGCGGGCCGGCTCCGGGTGGCCGTCGACGGCGCGCCGGCCGCCGGCCCGGACGAGCTGGCCGCGGCGCTGGTCGACCCGCTACGCGCGCTGGGCCGTCCGGTGCTGCACGTACGCGCCACCGACTTCCTCCGGCCCGCGTCGGTCCGGCTGGAGCACGGCCGCACCAACTCGGACGCCTACTACGAGGGCTGGGTCGACGAGGCGGGGCTGCGCCGGGAGGTGCTGGACCCGGCCGGCCCGGGCGGCTCCGGCCGGGTGCTGCCCTCGCTCTGGGACGCCCGTACCGACCGGGCCAGCCGGGCCGACTACGTGGAGCTGCCGCCCGGCGGGGTGGTGCTGGTCAGCGGCGCGCTGCTGCTCGGCGGTGGGTTGCCCTTCGACGTCGCCGTCCACCTGGAGCTGTCCCCGGCCGCGCTGGCCCGGCGCACCGACCCGGAACGACGGTGGACGCTGCCCGCCTTCGCCCGGTACGCCGCGGAGGTCGCCCCGGCCACCTTCGCCCACATCGTGGTCCGGGTCGACGACC
>NZ_QGSW01000433.1:0-4898 GCF_003176715.1 Micromonospora sp. S4605 | reverse complement strand
CGCACGTTCAGAGAAAGAGTGCCTGTCCGGCGCCTGGTGGCCACTCGTTCTCTGAACGTGCGCGGGCGGCCGCGCGGGGTGCGGAGCGGGGGTCAGGCGGCGGCGAGGTGGACGCCGTCGCGGCCGTGCCGCTTGACGGCGTAGAGGGCCTGGTCCGCGCGGCGGAGGGTGAGCTCCGGGGACTCGCCGGGACGGGGCAGGGCGACACCGACGCTGATCGTCCGCCCGGTACGCCGGGCCGCCTCGGTGAGCCGTTCGGCGATCCGGACCGCCTCCTCGGGCCGGTTCACCTCGATCACCGCGACGAACTCGTCGCCGCCGATCCGGTAGAGCTCGTCGCCCTGGCGCAGCGCCCCCTCCAGCGCCCGGGCCAGGCCGACCAGCACCCGGTCGCCCGCCTGGTGGCCGTACGTGTCGTTGACGGTCTTGAAGCCGTCCACGTCGATCGCCAGCAGGGCCGTGCGGCCCGGGGTGGCCGCCGCGATCCGCTGGCCGAACGGCCCGGTGTGCCGCAGCCCGGTGAGCGGGTCGGAGCTGGCCTGCTCGCGTAGCCGGGCGAGGGTGCGCAGCCGGTCCAGGCAGCTCCACGCCTGCCCGGCGAGCAGCTCCACCAGGTTCACCGTGGTCGGGTCGGGGCGGAGCAGACGCTCGTCGGCGACCAGCAGTGCGCCGCCCTCGCCGGCCGGGCCGACCGGCACCACGATCAGGGTGCGTACGCCCGCCCGGACCAGGGGTTCGTGGTCGGCGACCGGCGGGTGCCCCGGTTCGCCGAGGGTGTAGCCGGCGCCGTAGCGGTGGGCACGGCTGACCATCTGGCCCAGCGCCGCCGGCCCGGCCTCGGCCAGCTCGGCCCGGATCCGCGCCTCCAACTCGCCCGGGCCGCCGGTCGGCGGGTCGAGTCGGGGTCCGGCGGGACCGGCCAGCACCAGTACGGCGGCGGGCAGCGTCGACACGTCCCGGGCCGCGGTGACGGCGGCACTCAGCACGTCCCACTCGGTCGGCGCCGAGGTCAGCGCGGCGGCGTGCCGAAGCAGCTTCTCGCTACGGCTCTCCGCCGGTGGCCCGCCGAGCGCCACGATCCGGGCACCGAGCCGGGCGGCCAGCCGCTCGGCGGTCTCCCGCCACGGGGCCAGCTCCACCGGGTCGCACCACTGCAGGTCGAGCACGCCGATCGGGCGGCCCGCCGGGTCCAGCACCGGTACGCACACCTCGGCCGTGACGTCGGGGCGTACCGGCAGGTAGTCGGGGTCGGCGGCGACGTCCGGGACGACGGCGGTCACGCCGGACTCGTACACCCGGCCGACGATCCCGGTCCGCGGCGGGACGGTCGAGAAGACCTGCCAGGACCCGGTGGCCGCGACGCAGCGGAGCCGGTCGTGCACCTGCAACAGCACCGAGATGGTGGCCGGCGCGTAGCGGGCCAGCGCGGTGACGGTCCACTGGCACGCCTCGACGGCGGTCGACGCCATGGGGAGGCGGACCGTGACGTCACGGATGACTCGCTGGTGATCCATTCGCACGTCGTTCCAGGTAGGGGTGCTCGGCCCGGGGCCGGGAGGCGCGATCAAGGGTACTCAGCGCGGAGCCGATCCGCCCTTCGCTGAGCTGGGCGAACGGCTTCGTACACATGTGCTATCCACAGGCTGTGGATGCTGGCTGTGGGCTGGGCCGCCCGCGCCGCGCGGGCCGCGACGATAGCGTGGGGGTACCGGTCGAGTGGAGGCACGATGCTCATCGCCCAGCTCAGTGATCCGCACCTGACCACCGGTGTGCTCGGCGCCGAGCCGGCCGCCGGGCTGCACCGCGCGCTCGGCCGGGTGCTGGCGTTGCGTCCCCGGCCGGACTGCGTGGTGATCACCGGCGACCTCGTCGACCACGGCCGCACCGACGAGTACGTCACGCTGCGCGAGGTGATCGGGCGCTTCCCGCTGCCGGTGCACCTGGTCGCCGGCAACCACGACGACCGGGAGTCGCTGCTCGACACCTTCGGCGGTACGCCCCTGCTGGGCGGGGGCTTCTCCGCCTACTACCACGTCGACCACCCGGACGTGACCATCGTGGTGCTGGACTCGCTGGTGCCGGGGTCGGGCGGCGGGCGGCTGGGTGAGGAGCAGCTCGGCTGGCTGGAGGGGGTGCTCGCCGGCCGGCCCGACGCGCCCGCCCTGGTCTGCCTGCACCACCCGCCGATCGACGTCGGGCTGCCCGCCGCCGACGCCGTCCGGCTCACCGACGGTGACGCCCTCGCCGAGGTGATCGGCCGGCACCCGCACGTGGTCCGGGTGCTCGCCGGCCACCTGCACCGGCCGGTAACGGCCGCCTTCGCCGGTACCGTGCTCACCACCGCGCCCAGCACCTGGCGGCAGGCGTCGCTCACCATGAGCCCCGACGAGCCGATCGGCTGGGTCGCCGAGCCCACCGGCTTCCTGCTGCACCGGGTGGTCGGCGGCGGCTGCGTGACCCACACCGTCGAGGTCAGCCACGCCGCCGGCCTGACCTGCACCTACTGATCGGGTGTCGTCGGTCGACCGGCCGTCTCCACCGCCCGGCCGGTGCCGCTCATCGGGACGTCCTCGGCCTGGTCCGCCGTCCGGTCCGATTTCCAGGCCGGCCCGCCGAGGATCCGGCCTGGTGCTCGTCACCTGACCGTCATGTCCTAATCGCCCGGTCGTCCCGGCCGGGTCACCGGCGATTGTCGCAGCTCTGGTGTGCTGCCCAGGTCGACCGTTCGCGGCTCGGATGAGAGGCTGTCCCCGGCGGGGCGGCGGCCCCCACCGCTGCCACCCGCGATCGAACCCTGCCGACGGCGGGGCCGGGGCCCGACGCGAACCACCGATCGGGTGCCCGCCGCGCCGGTATCCCATGAGGAGTTCCATGTCCATCCCCGGGATGCGTAGGGCCGCCATCGGCCTGACCGCGCTCGCCGTGACCGCGTTCGGCGCGGTCGCCACAACCCCCGACCAGGCGGACGCCGGACCCAAGCCGGTCGACGTCACCCTGCTCGCCCTGAACGACTTCCACGGCAACCTCGAACCGCCGAGCGGCTCCAGCGGCTCCATCGCCGGGCAGCCGGCGGGCGGCGTCGAGTACCTCGCCACCCACCTGGCCGAGCTGCGCGCGGCCGCCAAGAAGAAGAACACCATCACGGTTGCCGCCGGCGACCTGATCGGCGCGTCCCCGCTGCTCTCCGCGGCGTTCCACGACGAGCCGACGATCGAGGCGCTGTCGATGGCCGGGCTGGACTACGCCAGCGTCGGCAACCACGAGTTCGACGAGGGCGCCGCCGAGCTGCTGCGCATCCAGAACGGTGGTTGCCACCCGGTCGACGGCTGCGCCGACGGCACCCCATACGAGGGCGCCGGCTTCCAGTACCTGTCGGCCAACGCGTTCACGACGGCGACCAACCGGCCGCTGCTGCCCCCGTACGCGATCCACAAGGTGCAGGGCGTCAAGGTCGGCTTCATCGGCATGACGCTGGAGGGCACCCCGCAGATCGTCAGCCAGGAGGGTGTCGCCGGGCTGAGCTTCGCCGACGAGGCGGACACCGCCAACCGGTACGCCCGCGAGCTGCGCCGCAAGGGCGTCGAGGCGATCGTGGTGCTGCTGCACGAGGGCGGCACCCAGGCCGCGACCGGTGGCATCAACGACTGTGTCGGGATGACCGGCCCGATCGTCGACATCGCCAACCGGATGGACCCGTCGATCGACGTGGTGGTCAGCGGGCACACCCACCAGGCATACAACTGCAACATCAACGACAAGCTGGTCACCAGCGCCAGCTCGTTCGGGCGCCTGGTCACCGACATCGACCTGAAGATCGACCGCCGTACCGGTGACGTGCTCACCGCCACCGCCGAGAACGTGGTGGTCACCCGGGACGTCGACCCGGACCGGGACCAGACCACGCTGATCAACCGGTACAAGGAGGTGCTCGGCCCGGTCGCCGGCCGCGTCGTCGGCGAGACCACCACGGCGATCACCAAGACGCAGGAGAACCTGCTCGCCACGTGCAGCCCGCAGGTCCCCGCCAGCTGCGGTGAGTCCCCGTTGGGCAACCTGATCGCGGACGCGCAGCTCGCCGCCACCGACGACGAGCAGGGCGCGGTCGCCGCGTTCATGAACCCGGGCGGCGTTCGCGCCGACCTGGGCGCCGGCCCGGTCACCTACGAGGAGGCGTTCACGGTGCAGCCGTTCGCCAACAACCTGGTGACCCTCGACCTCACCGGCGCGCAGCTGTACTGCCTGCTGGAGCAGCAGTTCGTCACCGGTCGCATCCTCTACCCGTCGTCGACCGTGCGCTACGTCGTCGACCTGAACGGCACCACCGGCCCCAGCACGGACCCGTGCGCCGGCAGCCGGGTGGTCCGAGGCAGCCTGACCTTCGGCGGGGTGGCGGTCGACACCGCCAGCACCTACCGGGTCACGGTGAACAACTTCCTGGCCGGCGGCGGTGACGGCTTCAGCGTCCTCACCGGCGGCACGAACCTGGTCACCGGCATGATCGACCTGGACGCCTTCGTGGCCTACCTGACCGCGGAGTCCCCGGTCTCGGCCCCGGCGCTGGACCGCATCCGCACCACCGCCGAGGTCGCCGCCGCCTGACGGCAGCACCCGCGCGGATCGGGCCCCGGAGCGACGTGCTCCGGGGCCCGACCCGTTCAGATCGACGTACCGAACCGCAGGCGCAAAGACGACCGTGAGGGACGAAAGGCCGCGGGCCCGAGGATGACCGGCCGCGGGCACGCGGATGGCCGGCTGCGAGCGCGAAGATCGCGCTCGTTCCTGGATGTAGTGGCCTCGAAGCCGCGTCGAGGCCACTACATCCACGATGTAGCACCAGCTTCCTAGCGACCCGGCGGGGCTCCGTCAGGGCCTCGGGTGGCTCGGGGGCGGGTCAGGCG